>CAZLLM010000013.1:0-6898 GCA_964560405.1 uncultured Prevotella sp. | reverse complement strand
AGAGAGCGAAAACACATTTCGGCATGAACGGGAATGCAAAGGAAGAAAAGAGCCTCTTGGAGGGGGTGAAGAACATAATGTTCGATTTCGGCGGCGTTATAATCGACCTTGACAAGGAACGCTGCCTGCTGTCTTTCGGAAGATTAGGCGTGGATGTGGACGGCTGCCTCGGGCAGTATGTGCAGGGCGGCATTTTCAGTCGCATGGAAAGGGGCGAAGCCGGCGCGGACGAATTCTTCAGGACTTTGCGCGGAAAGTCCGGGCGCACGGCCCTTTCCGACGGGCAGATAGCCGCCGCATGGAACGATTTCCTCGCAGGCATCCCGGCGGAAAGGCTGGAATGCCTGGCGCGGCTCAAACGTAAATACAGGCTTTTCCTGCTGAGCAACACCAACGAGCTGCACTGGCGGTATGCTGAGGTGAATTGTTTCACCCGCTGCGGACATACTGCCGGCTACTACTTTGAGAAGGCGTTCCTTTCTTATGAAATGGGGCTGGCCAAGCCCGACAAGCGCATTTTCCTCCGCGCCATAGAAGAAGCGGGCGTAAATCCGGGCGAAACGCTGTTTATCGACGACAGCCGCGACAACTGCGCCGCTGCGCATGACGCAGGCCTGCGTGTTTATCATTCGCAGAAACCGGGCGACTGGCTGCGTGTTTTCGGTTAAAAACCGCTGCGCAAATGGAAATCTTGCAGGAAACTTCAAGCCGTCCCATACCTCGCGCCACGGCGGCCATAGGCTTTTTCGACGGAGTGCATTGCGGTCACCGCTTCTTGCTTTCCCGTGTGGTTTCCATAGCCCGCAGCCGCGGAGAAGTCCCGATGGCTGTCACTTTCAGGCGGCATCCTGCCGAAGTGCTGCGGCCCGGCGGCGGCGCGTGTCCCCTGCTCTCAACTTTCGAGGAGCGCTGCGCTTTGATTGCGGAGGCAGGCATCGGATATTGCGCCGTGCTCGATTTCACGTCCGGGCTTTCCCGGCTTTCGGCGGAGGGCTTCATGAGGGAGTATCTTGCCGGACGTTTCAATGTCGGCACACTTGTCGTTGGATACGACCATTCTTTCGGCCACGATGCCGGGCTTTCGTTTGATGACTACCGCAGCTTAGGCGGGCGGATAGGCATATATGTGGAGCAGGCAGGGGAATACACGGTGTCAGGAGGCGGCAAAGTAAGTTCAACCGGGATACGTCGGCGGTTGGCAGAGGGTGACGTTGCCACGGCGGCCGTCATGCTCGGACGCAGCTACGCTATATGTGGGACGGTGGCGGAGGGAAGCCGCATAGGGCGGCAGATAGGCTTCCCTACGGCTAACATCGACACTTCCGGATTGCGCAAAGTTGTGCCGGGCTGCGGAGTGTACGCCTGTACAGCACGTATTGACGGCGCGGCGTATGCCGCCGTGGTGAACATAGGCACGCGCCCTACCGTGTGCGACGGGGGCGAAGTGAACGTAGAGGCGCATTTGCTCGGTTTCAGCGGCGACATCTACGGCCGCCTCCTGTGTATAGAGTTCGCCGCCCGTCTGCGTGACGAACGGCGTTTTGCTTCCGTAGACGAGCTGCGAAGCCAGATAGCCCGCGACGCACATGAAGCCGGACGATTAGTCGGAAACCGCCTGCCGAAGCCGCCTTCGCATTAGCGGCAGGCGTAAGACATTGGAGAAGCCATAAGTTATGAAAAAAGCAATACTCATCGCTTTTCTGTTCCTCGCGATTCAGGCAGCCGTGCCTGCCGTCGGCGCATACGTCATAAACTTTTCCGGCAAGGTTGCGGGCGATGCGTCCGGGATGGCAGCCTCGCCGTCGGTGATGGGTGTGGAACTGCTTTGCTCTTATCTGCTCATGCTCGGCGCGTTGTACGCATGGCGTCTTATGCCGCCCGCCGCAAGCCCAGTCAGTGGGCGCAAGGCAATGCCGCTGGCTATGGCGGCGATGCTTCCCCTTATCGCGGCAGCCAACATAGTAAGTGAAATGATGGGGCTGCCAGACTTGAGTGCCGAACAGATGCCTGCTCTCATGCGCAGCCCTCTGTGCGTGGCCTGCATTGCGCTGGCCGGACCTTTGACGGAGGAGATGGTGTTCCGCCGTGCGGTAATAGGCTCTCTGACAGAGGGGGGATATGGCCGTGCTGTTGCAATTGCCGTTTCGGCGCTGCTGTTCGCGCTTGTGCATATCAATCCGGCGCAAATGCCTGCGGCTTTAATAATAGGGCTGCTGTTAGGATGGCTGTACATGCGCTCCGGCAGCATAATCGTGCCAATGGCCTGCCATGTGCTTAACAACGTCCTCGGTGTGGTTCTGTTCCACGCCGCGCCAGATGCCAAGCTGACAGAGTCGCTCGGCGGCTTCACTACAGCCCTGCCGGTTGCGGCGGCGTGCGCTGCGGCCTGCTTTTTCCTTGTGAAAGCTTACGCTCGGCTCGTGCCGCGGCAAGCAAACGAGATGCCAGATGACTTGCATAAAATCGAACTTCATACGAGACGGTCAGGAATGCCTCTGCTAAGGAAGCGTTCAGGTTTGGAAGGGAAGTCCCGCACGGCCTGCAAGACAGAATATGATGCGAAAGGAATACGGCGCAGACGGATTTGAAATCATGGCTCCGGCAGGCTCTTTCGAGAGCCTTGCGGCAGCTTTCGCGGCAGGGGCTGATTCTGTGTATTTCGGCGCAGGCGCGCTTAATATGCGTTCCCGCTCTGCCGGCGGTTTCACATTAGCCGACCTCCGTGAGGCGGCCGCTTTGTGCAGGGAAAGAGGCGTGAAAAGCTACCTCACGGTCAATGCAGTGATTTACGACGGCGATATGGAGCAGATGCGCTCCATTGTTGACGCGGCCTGCGAAGCGGATGTCTCCGCCGTAATAGCGTCCGATATGGCTGTGATATTGTATTGCCGGCAAAAGGGCATGGAGGTGCATCTCTCAACGCAGCTCAACATAAGCAATTTCGAGGCTCTGAAATTCTACTCCCAGTTTGCCGACGTAGCGGTAATGGCGCGCGAGCTAAGCCTTGAACAGGTGTCCGCCATACACAGACGGATACAAGAACAGGACATACGCGGGCCGAAAGGCGGGCAAGTGCGGATAGAAATGTTCTGCCACGGCGCATTGTGTATGGCTGTGAGCGGCAAATGCTACCTGAGCCTCGACAACTTGAACAGCAGTGCCAACCGCGGTGAATGCCTGCAGATGTGCAGGCGTTCCTACACCGTAAGGGAGCGCGAAACGGGTGCGGAGCTTGACATTGACAACGAATACATCCTTTCGCCTAAGGATTTGAAGACGATTCGTTTTCTCGACCTTATGGTTGATGCCGGCGTAAAAGTATTCAAGATAGAAGGACGCGCCCGCGGTCCGGAATACGTGCTTACCGTTACGGAATGCTATCGTGAGGCGTTACGCGCCGTGCTTGACGGCACGTTCACAGAGGCGCGCAAAGACGAATGGGACGCCCGCCTCGCCACGGTGTTCAACCGCGGCTTCTGGGACGGTTATTATCTTGGACGGCGGCTCGGCGAATGGAACGAGACATACGGCTCACGGGCTACGGAGCGCAAGGTCTACGCCGGGCGCGGCGTGAAGTACTATTCCCGACTCGGAGTGGGAGAATTTCTCATCGAAGCGGCGGAGATACACAAGGGGGACAAACTCCTCGTAACCGGGCCTACGACGGGCGCGGTTTATTTCACGGCCTCCGAGATACACGGCGATTCGGGCGAAACCGCGGCCGCTTGCAAGGGTGAGCGCGTTTCTATTCCGGTGGATGCGAAAATAAGGCCGTCCGACAAGCTTTTCAAGATTGTGAAAGCGGAGGATATTGCGGAAAGGGGCGGCGCGGCGTTGGAACGGGAACGGATGAGATGAAGAAGAGAACGAGGCGTTGAAAGCCGTGCAACTCGGCTGCTCTTGCGTTCCCGTCAAGTCCGCCGGCGCGGATGCGGAAACGGCAAGTGTTATGACGGGGGCGATAGGGAAGATGTCAGAAGTAATTTGGAATGCGTCCGAGATAATACGGAATGTCAGATATAATCAGGAAAAGGACAGGTAATGCAAAGGAAACGTCCGGCTTGTATTCCGCGGCGGCCGGGCAGTGCGGGGGAAGCGCAAGCCTTTCCCGCTTTTGGATGCTTGCGCCGAGGCGGAGGCGGCCTGCGCAAGACGGAAACGGTACAGGCCTTGCCGCGACATAAACAGACTTGCCTATGGTTCTCAACTACATTTGGATAGCTTTCTTCGGGGTGGCTTTCGCGGTGGCGGCCGTTAAGCTCGTGTTTTTCGGCGATACGGCAGTGTTCCCTGCCATAATGAACTCCACATTCGAAACGGCCCGCACGGCATTCGAAATATCGCTCGGGCTGACGGGAGTGCTCTCGCTCTGGCTCGGCATAATGAAAATCGGAGAGCGGGGCGGGCTTGTGCAGGCTCTTTCGCGATGGCTTTACCCCGTGTTGGGCAAGCTGTTCCCCGGCATACCCAAAGGGCATCCCGCAATGGGGAACATCTTCATGAACATCGCGGCCAATATGCTGGGGCTTGACAACGCGGCGACGCCTCTCGGACTGAAAGCGATGGAGAAGCTGCAGGAACTTAACCCGAAGAAGGACACTGCCACCGACGCGATGATAATGTTCCTCGTGCTGAACACTTCGGGGCTGGCGGTAGTCCCTGTGGGGGTGATGGTCTACCGCGCCCAGTCGGGCGCGGCACAGCCTACTGACGTGTTCATCCCCATTCTCATCGCCACGTCCGTTGCCACGCTCGCGGGAATAGCGATAACCTGCGTTTGCCAGCGCATCAACTTGTTCTCGCGCACGCTCGTGCTTGCTTTCGGCGGCATGTGCGCGCTTCTGGCCGCGGTCATATACGGCTTCTCCCGCCTTGACCGCGCCGCGATGGACACCGTAGGCACTTCGGCGGCGAACATAATGCTCTTCACAATCATCGTACTGTTCATAGCCGCTGGGGTGAGAAAGAGAATCAACGTTTACGAGGCTTTCGTCGAGGGCGCGAAAGGTGGCTTCGGAACGGCGGTGCGGATAATACCGTATCTCGTGGCGATGCTTGTGGGGATAGGCGTTTTCCGCGCCGCGGGTGTTATGGACTGGCTCACGCAGGGCGTCGCGTGGGCGGCCGCGTCGCTGGGGCTGCCTGCCGACTGGGTCGGCGCGCTGCCCACTGCCCTCATGAAGCCGCTCAGCGGGAGCGGCTCGCGCGGGATGATGGTTGACTGCATGACGGCCTTCGGCCCCGATTCTTTCGCCGGGCGGCTGAGCTGCCTTTTCCAAGGCTCCACAGACACGACGTTCTACATCCTGGCGGTCTACTTCGGGAGCGTCGGGGTCAGGCGAACACGCCACGCAGTGGGCTGCGGGCTGGCGGCCGACATCGCAGGCGCGCTCGCGGCCGTGGCCGTCTGCTACATTTTCTTCGGCTGATAATCACCTCTCATCGCAAAGGCATGGCAGACTTCAGGACGCTTTTCCGCGATACGGCTATCTACGGGCTGAGCAGCATGGCCGGGAGATTCCTCAACTACCTGCTCGTGCCGCTCTATACGGCCAAGATGTCTGCCGCGTCGGGCGGCTACGGCGTGATCACCAACGTCTACGCCTACACGGCGCTGCTCCTCGTGCTGCTTACTTTCGGCATGGAGACGACATTCTTCCGCTTCGTCAACAAGGAAGGGGCCGACGAGCGCCGCACATACTCCACGGTGCTGATTATGGTGGGCGCGGTGGCGCTGGCCTTCGTCGCGCTCGTCCTCGCCTTCCTCGGCCCCGTCGCCGCGTTCGCCGGATATCCCGACCACAGGGAGTATGTGGGGATAATGTGCGTGTGCGTGGCGGCGGACGCTTTCCAGTGCATACCTTTCGCCTACCTGCGCTACAAGCGCAAGCCGCTGAAGTTCGTCGCCCTGAAGATGCTGTTCATCGTGCTGAACATCGCGCTCAACGTCTTCTACTTCGTCGTCCTGCCCTCCCTTTACGCCAGTCCGCGCCTGCGCCCTCTCGCGGAGCCGCTCTACAACCCAGAGACAGGCGTAGGCTACGTCTTCCGCATCAACCTGTTCTGCACAGGACTTGTGACACTCTTCTTCCGCAAGGAGCTGACAGGCTTCCGCTACGTGTTCGACCCCGCGCTGTGCCGCAGGATGCTGGCGTACAGCTGGCCTGTTCTCCTGCTGGGCGTGGCCGGAGTGCTCAGCCAGACGGCCGACAAAATCCTCTACCCCCTCCTGATGCCGGGAGCGGAAGGGCGCGCGCAGCTCGGCGTCTACGGCGCGGCGGCCAAGATAGCGATGATAATGGCCATGATAACACAGGCGTTCCGCTACGCATACGAGCCTTTCGTGTTCGGCGCGGCGAAAGAGCGGGACTCGCGCGACACTTACGCGCGGGCGATGAGGTATTTCCTGGTATTCACGCTCCTGGCCTACCTCACGGTGATAGCCTACCTCGACGTGTTCAAATACATCATCGCGCCCGACTACTGGGAGGGGCTGAAAGTCGTGCCTGTGGTGATGGCGGCCGAAATAATGATGGGCGTTTACTTCAATCTCTCGTTCTGGTACAAGCTCGCCGACAAGACTTTCTACGGCGCAGTGTTCTCAGGCGCAGGATGCGTGGCGCTCGTCGCCGTAAACGTCGCCTTCATCCCCTCATGCGGCTACATGGCCTGCGCGTGGGCGGGCGTGGCCGGCTACGGCGTGTCAATGCTCCTGTCATACTTCGTGGGGCAGAGGAAATACCCCGTCAGCTACCCGCTGCGGCCCATGGCCGCCTGCGTGGCCGCCGCCGCGCTCGCCGCCGCCGTTATGATGCTCCTCCCGCATTCGCTCCCCAAGGCCGTGCGGATAGCCGCCAACACCGTGCTGCTGGCGCTGTTCGCGGCGAGAGCCGCCTCG
>CAZLLM010000012.1:0-9694 GCA_964560405.1 uncultured Prevotella sp. | reverse complement strand
CTTTGTGTTTCTAAGGTTCTCCCTTGTTTTGCTAATGGGCGCGCTTTGCCTTGCGAATGGGCGGTGCAGCCAGTTTCCGGGACACGCTTCGCCTCGCGGGTGAGAGGGTGCGGAACGGTTTTGCGGCGGGGCGGGGGAAGCCGCCCTTAAGCCGCGTCGGAAAGCGGGAAGCACGTGCGGGGAAAGCGAAATGAACGGACGCAAACGGAAAGAACACGGGCAGAAAAGCGGAAAGACGTAGGCGAAAGCGGAAAGGTGCTGCCAGAAAGCGGGACAAGCACAGGCGGGACAAACAGGAAGAAACGGACGGAAACAGAAAAACTGCCGCCGTGTAGCCTTAAAAGGGCTTCCGCATCACCTTAGAAGCGCCTTTCCAAGCTGTTTCCGAAGAGGATGCGGAGGCCGCGCTGACGGGTTGCGGACGGCTTCATTGCAGCCCTTGCCCGTGGCAGTTCTTGAACTTCTTGCCGCTTCCGCAGGGGCAGGGGTCGTTGCGTCCCGGCATTCTCTCGGCCCGGACGGGCTGCGGCTTCTGGCGCGGGCGCGTGTCCTGCCGCGCCGCCTGGCGCTGGCCGGGGTCGGAGACGAGGTCGGTACGGCTTTCGGTGTAGCGGGGCCGCTGCGGCCTCCGCTCTTCGCGGGCCTGCCGCACTTCCTCCGGTGCCTGCAGGGGGATTTGCGCCCGCATGAGCGTCGACACCGTGGAGTTGTTTATCTGGTTCACCATCTCGTCGAACAGCTTGACGCTTTCGAGCTTGAAAATCACGAGGGGGTCTTTCTGCTCGTAGCTTGCGTTCTGCACCGACTGCTTAAGGTCGTCAAGCGCGCGTAGGTTTTCTTTCCACGCCTCGTCGATGTTTTGCAGCAGTATGGACTTCTCGAAGTCGCGCGCCACATTCTTGCACTGGCTGTCGTAGCTTTCCTTGAGGTCGCACGTGATGTTGTATGTGCGCTTGCCGTCGGTTACAGGTATTACGATTCTCTTGTACAGGCCGCCCTGCTCTTCGTACACTCTCTGTATTACGGGCCACGCCACCTGCGTCATGCGCTCCGTGCGCCGTCCGAGGTTGGCCATCGCTTCGGCGAAGACGCGCTCGTAGAGCTCGTCGCGCTTCGCTTCGGCGAACTCCTGCCGTGTGAACGGCGCTTCCATCGCGAGCACCTTGAAGAACTCTTCTTTGCACCCTTCGTAGTCGTTGCGCCCGATGAGGGTTACGCAGCGGTCCCATATCATGTTGGAGATGTCCATGCCTATCCGCTCGCCAATCAGCGCGTGCCGTCGCTTCTCGTAGATTACGGCGCGCTGCTTGTTCATCACGTCGTCGTATTCGAGCAGGTGCTTGCGGATGCCGAAGTTGTTTTCCTCGACTTTCTTCTGGGCCCTTTCGATGCTGTGGTTAATCATCCGCGACTCGATGACATCGCCTTCCTTGAAGCCTATCTTGTCCATGACATTGGCGATGCGCTCGGAGGCGAAGAGGCGCATGAGGTTGTCTTCGAGCGAAACGAAGAAGACGGAAGAGCCGGGGTCGCCCTGCCGCCCGGAGCGCCCCCGCAGCTGCCGGTCGACGCGGCGGCTTTCGTGCCTCTCCGTGCCTATTATGGCAAGCCCGCCCGCCTCGCGCACCGCCGGCGACAGCTTGATGTCGGTGCCTCGCCCCGCCATGTTTGTGGCGATTGTCACTATGCTGCTTTCGCCCGCGTGAGCCACGATGTCGGCTTCCTTCTGGTGGAGCTTCGCGTTGAGGACGTTGTGCCTGATGCGGCGCAGGTCGAGCATCTTGCTGAGCATTTCGGAAATCTCCACGCTCGTGGTGCCCACGAGGACAGGCCTTCCCGCCTTTATCATGGTTTCTATTTCTTCGATTACGGCCTTGTACTTTTCCCGCTTGGTCTTGTAGACGCGGTCGTTCTTGTCGTCGCGGATGACGGGGCGGTTGGTTGGTATTTCAACGACATCGAGCTTGTATATGTCCCAGAACTCTCCCGCCTCGGTGCTTGCCGTGCCGGTCATGCCTGCCAGCTTGCGGTACATCCGGAAGTAGTTCTGCAGCGTGATTGTGGCAAATGTCTGCGTGGCTGCCTCCACTTTCACGTGCTCCTTCGCCTCCACCGCCTGGTGCAGCCCGTCGCTCCACCGCCGGCCTTCCATGATGCGCCCGGTCTGTTCGTCGACAATCTTGACTTCACCGTCTATCACCACGTACTCGTCATCGCGGTTGAACATCGTATAAGCTTTCAGCAGCTGCTGTATCGTGTGCACGCGCTCGCTCTTTACAGCGTAGTCGGTGAGGAGCTCGTCTTTTCTGTTGAGCCTTTCCTCCTCGCCGAGGCTGTCGTCGGCTTCGAGAGCCGAGAGCTGCGAGGTTATGTCGGGCAGAACGAACAACGCGGGGTCGTTAACCTGCTCCGCAATCCAGTCGTTCCCCTTGTCGGTGAGGTCTACGCTTTTCAGTTTCTCGTCCACGACGAAGAACAGGGGGTCGGTGGCTTCGGGCATCAGTTTGTTGTTGTTCTCCATATAATACGCCTCCGTCTTCAGCATTCCCGCCTTTATGCCCGTTTCGGAGAGGTACTTGATGAGAGGCTTGTTCTTCGGCAGCGCCTTGTGGCTGCGGAAAAGCTGGAGGTAGCCTTTCGTAACGTCTTCCTTGCTTTTCGCTTCGGTGATGAGCTGTTTCGCTTCGGCGAGGTACTTCGTCGCCAGCTGCCGCTGGACGTTCACGAGTTTTTCCACGAGAGGCTGGTACTGCTCGTACATTTGGTCATCGCCTTTGGGCACGGGCCCGGAGATGATCAGCGGCGTGCGCGCGTCGTCTATGAGGACGGAGTCCACCTCGTCCACGATGGCGTAGTTGTGCGACCTTTGCACCAAGTCTTCGGGGCTGACAGCCATATTGTCGCGGAGGTAATCGAACCCAAACTCGTTGTTCGTTCCGAAAGTTATGTCGGCCCGGTATGCCTTGCGGCGCGCCTCGCTGTTCGGCTGGTGCTTGTCGATGCAGTCCACGCTAAGCCCGTGGAACATATACAATGGTCCCATCCATTCGGAGTCGCGTTTCGCCAGATAGTCGTTGACTGTAACGACATGCACCCCGTTGCCCGTAAGGGCGTTGAGGAACACCGGCAGCGTGGCTACGAGGGTCTTCCCCTCGCCTGTGGCCATTTCGGCAATCTTCCCCTGATGAAGGACGACACCGCCGAACAGCTGCACGTCATAGTGAATCATGTTCCACTCCGTGTCGTTGCCGCCCGCGACCCAGTGATTCCTGTAGATTGCCTTGTCGCCCTCAATTCTCACGAAGTCGTGAGTCGCGGCAAGCTCACGGTCGAAGTCTGTGGCGGTTACCGCAATTTCCTCGTCTGAAACGAAGCGGCGGGCGGTTTCCCTCACAACGGCGAAAGCCTGCGGCAGGATTTTTTCCAGCACTGCGTCGTAGCGTTCCAGCACTTCTTTTTCGAGCTTGTCTATCTGGTTGAAGATAGCTTCCCTGTTTTCTATCGGAGTGTCTTCTATTTTCCCTTTCAGCTGCTCTATCTTTTCCTTGAGATCATCGGCAGAGCTTTGCACTTGTACGCGGAAATCGCGGGTTTTCGCCCGCAGGCCGTCGTTGTCTAAGGCTTGTATGGCAGGCTCTTCCTTTATTATTCTTTCCACCCAAGGCTGTATCTCCCTCATGTCGCGGGACGATTTGTTCCCGAACAGCTTTCCTAAAAAATTATTTATGTTCATGGTTTTCTTTTTGATTATGTTTTACCGTTTCCGTCGCTTTCGCCGTTGCCGCACGCGATGGTCACCTTATTTTTTCGAGCGGCATGGCGGAGCAGGCGTTTGGCGCACGTATTCTCAGACAGGCCGCTAATGTGGGGGCGATGCGTTCCGCCTCTACCGGTGTCTCTGTTTTTCCTGCCTTGATGCCGCCGCCGAAGAGAAAGAGCGGGAACGGCGCGTGCGCTTGGCTCGAATAAAGGGTTTCGCCCGTGTCCTCGTTCAGCAGCGTCCAGCCGGGCGATACCTCAATGAGAATGTCGCCGGAACACTTCGGGTTGTATCCGTTTCTGAACTTGCTTATGCCGGGTGTCCACGCCCCGAGCAGAAGCCGCGTTGATGTGTAAACGTCCTTTATTCCCGAAATGTCCATCAGAAAACTCTCGCAGCGTTGCAGCACTTCGGAGAAATTCAGCTGCTTGTCCTCGATAAGCTTGTGGTTCAAATACATTTCTGTGCCGTGGCAAGCCTCGACGTACTGCCCTTGCCCGTACACGGCTGCGAGATACATATTCAGCAACCCAGCCGTCCTATTGATGTAGAACGTTCCAGAGGGGATGCGGTACTTGGAAAAATCCTTCGCCTTGCTGTCATCGTATCCCGTGGAGGTAACTACGAACAAGGCATCAGCCAAGCCCGTCTTGCTGTCCACCTCCTTTATTACCCTGCCAATGGCGTTGTCGATTCGCACATAGGTGTCCTGCAATTCCATAGGGCTGTCGTCCGCTGCCGCGTGCATATAGTTTCCCGCGTAGAACGTTATTGCAAGGTAGTCGGTAACAGCGTCGGCTCCAAGCTGCGTGCCGTTGATGCATGTTACCGCGAGGTTGGCCACTTCGTCATTCACAGGACCGCTTTCCTTGAAGCACTTTACGGCATCCACGCCTTCGAACTCGTGTCTGAAAGGTTCTGTCATCCCGCCCGAAGGGAAATAACTGAAATTCCCTGCCAAGTCCGTTGACGGCTTCCAGACGTAATTCCTTATCCGCTTGCCGGGCAGGTCGTACTCGTTATATGAGCGTATCCAGCTGGGCAATGTGCCATAGTAAGCCGATGTGCACCATTCGCCCGTGTTGTCGTTAATCCATACCGCGCCGTCGGCGGCGTGTCCCGCGCTCAATATCGCAGCGTCCTTGAACGGGGCGATGGCGCAGACCAGAGCCTTGCCCGCGGTTGCCACTTTCAGCTCGTCGCTTATGGTGGAAACCGCCAGCCGCCGGGCGGAAGCTTTCTCGTCAGTGCCTATCCCCTCGTACTGGTCGTCGGCAACACATTCCACCGGAAGCAAAGTCTTGCGGTCGAGCCACCTCGCGCCCACTATGCCGTTGTCGTAAGGCGGCGCGCCTGTCGCCACAGAAGCTATGGCCGAAGCCCGGTCAAGATTAGCGGTTGTATATTCCACTTGGCTGTACATTCGGCCTTCCTTCATCAGCCTGCGGAAGCCGCCGTCGCCGAACAGTGGGGCGAAAGCCTCTATATAATCGGTGCGCAACTGGTCTATTGTGATGCTTATCACTATGCGCGGTATGGTCGGCGCAGTCTGCGCGTCGGCTGCCACCGCAAGACCTGTTAAAAGTATCGTTATTATGCGGTCTCTTTCCATTTTCTGTCGCATGAGTGCATTATAATCATGCCGCAGCGGTCTTCCGTCTGAATGTCTTTGTAATGCCCTGCTTCATGTCAGATGTATTCCTGAATATGTCCGGAATATATCAAATATGTCAGATACACCTCTTTCCGTCCGGCTGAAGCGCGGAAGTGCGTCATATCGTCCTTGTCTGTCGTGGCAGTAACGGATCTTGTTTCGATTGTTTGTCCGTATTTTCATCTTTTGCGCCATCCAAGACGGTTCTGCATATAGGCACACGTTGCGGAATGCAAGCACAAAGATAGCGCAAAACAATAAACCGCAGGGCTGAAATCCTGTGGAATGAGCGGCATAGCAATGAAAAACAGCGTTTCAACAGCAAAGGCCACAGGCGTGTACGCATCGTAACGGCATTTCATTATCCTCCTCACTCGGAACGGCAAGTATACAAGAGGCACTGGATTGAGAATTGCTACGAGCCAGTTCGTGCCTACCGTAGGAAGTTCGGAAAAAAAGGACATGAAAGTCGTAATGCAGCCTGCCAGTCCCTGCACAGTCATGAGTGCTGCCTCCCAACCCCACCATATTTTGTTGAGGCACAACGATGCTGCGCACACGGCCGCTGTCACCGCCAGCACTATGCCCGCCGCCATATCAGGCTTCAAAGGGAATCCCGTACTTTCGCGCAATGTGCCTGCGGGTACGGCTGTTTTCGTATCCTTGACCAAAGTCCGCCGTCCGCCGCCGGGCGAAAGTACTACGGCTTTGTCCGCGTATTTCATGAAGAACAAGGGTGCAAACATCTTCTGCCGCTGTGTCGCCGGCCTGTCAGACTCTGCGCCGAGCAGGATGTCCTGCCCGAACTCGGCCCACGGACTTTGCGACGCGTATGTATGAATTATACTGCGATACGTCTCTGCCTTTCCGTCGGGCGGGTACTCTATTCTGCCGTCCACGCTGCGCTCTATTATGTCGCGCGCCTGCGTTGTGCAGTTGTTGTACAGGAAATTATAACGGTATGTGCGGTTTTCCGGGCGGGCGTTCACAAGCAGCGCGGCATATAAGCGCGATTTCTCCCTGCCCGTTAGGTTGAGCTCTTGTTCCACCACCATTGAGCCGCGTTCCCTGTACTCTTCGAGAAAATATCCGTAAGGGTACACGCCAAGCATATAATCAGTCCGCCCGCATATGAAGCGCATCACGAAGCCGGGCGTGTCGAAACTGAACATCCCGTAGTTGAATGCCCAGTCCTCGCCTGTCAGCGTGTTTTTTATGCGTATAGCGGTATGGCCGTAAAGCTCGTAAATCAGCGAGCCGGGCCAGCAAGTCACAAGACTTGCGTAAAGAGAGTCGCAGTTCTGCTTGCCGCTGTCCGGCATCTGCGCGTGCGACACCGTGCCTGCAAGGCTGCACAAGGCGGCCGCGATTAAAGTGGGGAAATGCTTTCTGCGCATCAGAGCTTACTGCGCTTAGGACTGCGGCGAGGAGAAACGGACGCTGCCGTTTTTTATCTGAGGCTTTCCAATGTTTCGCGCAGGGTTTTTATTTTACTGATGGTGTCGCTCCGCTTCTTTCGTTCCAAGTCCACGACACTTTGGGGCGCATGCGACACGAACTTCTCGTTAGAAAGTTTTCTTTCTATGGAAGCGAGGAAACTTTCCAAGTGCTCCAGCTTGGCGCGAGCTTTCTCTCTTTCGGCATCCGCGTCCAAAAGCGAGCCGAGCGGCACGGCGTACTCCGCGACGCCTACCATGAATGAGGACGACACGTCGTCTTTCGCTTCCACAAGCTCTATCTTGCCGATGTTCCCCATCTTCATTATCACCGGACCACATCTGCCAGTTGTATCCTGCCCCACGACGTGCAGCACAAGCTCGTCCCGTGGGGATATGTTCTTTGCCGCACGTATCGCGCGTACGTTGGTCACAATTTCTTTCGCCGTTTCCATTCCGAGAATGACTTCCTTGTCCGCACCGGTCAAAGGGCTTCGCTCCATCTTGCTGTACATTATGCTTTCGCCCTCTTTTCGCGGGCGCAACTGATGCCACAGCTCCTCGGTAATGAAAGGCATGAACGGATGCAGCAGCTGCAGTATCTTTTCGAAAAGGGAAAGCGTGGCGTTGTAGGTGGTGCCGTCAATAGGGGTGCCGTAAGGCGGCTTTATCATTTCAAGATACCAGCCCGAAAACTCGTCGCGCAGCAGGATGTACACTTCCATAAGTGCTTCGCTAAGGCGGTATTTGGCGAACAAGGCGGCTATGTGTTCCCCCTTCTGCCGCAGCAGCGCGTCAAGCCAGTCTGCCGCCACCGCCGACGCGCTCGGCTGCGGGGCGGAAGGGTCGGCTTCCCATCCTTTTATCAAACGGAACGAGTTCCATACCTTGTTGCAGAAGTTGCGTCCCTGCTCGCACAGGCTCTCGTCGAACAGGATGTCGTTTCCGGCGGTCGCCGACAGCATCATGCCCATCCTCACTCCGTCGGCTCCGTACCTGCTGATGAGGTCGAGCGGGTCGGGCGAGTTGCCGAGCTGTTTCGACATCTTGCGCCCCGCCTTGTCACGCACGATGCCTGTGAAGTAGACATTGCGGAACGGGATTTTCCCCGTGAACTCGCAGCCTGCCATTATCATGCGGGCCACCCAGAAAAAGATAATGTCAGGGCCGGTTACAAGGTCGTCAGTAGGATAATAGTACTCGAACTCCTCGTTGCCCGTCGGGCGGCTGATGCCGCCGAACAGCGATATCGGCCACAGCCACGAGGAGAACCATGTGTCAAGCGCCGCCTCTTCCTGCCGCATATCGGCTGCCGTGAGGCCCGGGTCGCCGCATTTCTCGCGGGCGAGCGCAAGGGCTTTTTCCGGCGTTTCGGCCACTACGAAACCGCCGTCGGGCAAGTAGTAGGCGGGTATCCTGTGCCCCCACCAGAGCTGGCGGCTTATGCACCAGTCTTTGATGTTCTCCAGCCAATGGCGGTAGACGTTCTTGTACTTGGACGGATAGAACCTTATTTCATCGTTCATTACGGGCGGCAGGGCGATTTCGGCGAAATGCTTCATGCTGAGAAACCACTGCATCGAGAGCTTAGGCTCGATAGGCACTTGCGTGCGCTCCGAGTACCCCACATTGTTGTCGTAATCCTCCGTGCGCTCGAGCAGCCCGGCTTTCGCGAGGTCCTCGGCTATCAGCTTCCGCGTCTCGAAGCGGTCTAAGCCCGCGTAAAGCCCCGCGGCGGCCGAAATCGTGCCGTCGTCGTTGAATATGTCAATGCTCTCAAGCCCGTGCTTTTGGCCGAGCATATAGTCGTTCACGTCATGCGCTGGAGTCACTTTCAGGCATCCCGTCCCGAATTCCGCGTCCACGTATTCATCTTCAATGACAGGGACTACGCGCCCTGTAAGGGGGACGGCTACGCGCCTGCCCTTGAGCCAGGCGTTCTTGGCGTCGCCGGGGTTTATGCACATCGCCGTGTCGCCCATGATTGTCTCGGGGCGCGTCGTGGCCACCACCGCATACTCCCTCTCGCCCGGGCGCGGGTCTTCAACGTAGTAGCGCAGGTAGTAGAGCTTGCTGTGCTCTTCCTTGTAGACGACCTCCTCGTCAGACAGGGCGGTCCGCGCCTGCGGGTCCCAGTTCACCATCCTCACGCCACGGTAAATAAGCCCCTTGCGGTACAGCTCACAGAACACCTTGGTCACGCTCGCCGAGCGTTCCGCGTCCATGGTGAACGCCGTGCGGTCCCAGTCGCACGAAGCACCCAGCCGCCGCAGCTGCTCCAGTATTATGCCGCCGTGTTCGCGCGTCCAGTCCCATGCGTGCCGCAGGAACTCTTCGCGGGTGAGGTCGCTCTTCCTTACGCCTTGCTCCGCGAGGCGGGCCACCACTTTCGCTTCCGTAGCGATTGAGGCGTGGTCTGTGCCCGGCACCCAGCAGGCGTTTTTCCCCTCCATGCGGGCGCGGCGCACGAGGATGTCCTGTATCGTTTCGTTCAGCACGTGCCCCATGTGCAGCACACCCGTGACATTAGGCGGCGGTATCACCACCGTATAAGGCCGTCTGCCGTCGGGGCGCGAACTGAACAGCTTGTGCCTGAGCCAGTATTCATACCATTTCCCCTCCGTTTCCGCAGGGTTGTACTTGCTTGCGAGTTCCATCAGGATGTGTTTTGGCGTTCTTCCGGACGCTGGTGCCCCCGCCGGAGGGCGCGCCGCGCCGGATTCGCGCAAAAGTACTAAATTCCGCGCTCCTGCGGAGGCCGCAAGGCCGCGCAAATGAAATCCCGCCCCGCAGGGAATTGCGCGCCTCGCGTTTATTTGAATCGCTTTCGGAATGCCCCGTCCC
>CAZLLM010000011.1:0-9751 GCA_964560405.1 uncultured Prevotella sp. | reverse complement strand
AGTGGTTTGTTATGAAAAAAATACGACTGACATTTTTATTGCTTCTTATAATATGTCCCGCATCTGCCACGGTAATCACCATAAAGGCGGACGCGCCCTCCACCGTGGCCGTAGGCGAAGAGTTCAGCCTGCGGTACACGGTCTCCACTCGCGATGTGGAAAATTTCACCGGTCCGAAGTTTCCTCTTGCAATACGAGTGCTCTACGACATGGCGCGTTCGGAAATGTCAAGCTATCAGATAATAAACGGCAAGTCTTCGAGCGTCAGCTCTGTAACATTCACTTATACGCTCAGTGCTGAAAAGACCGGCGGACTGACCATACCTCCGGCTGTTGTAAAAGTGAAAGGCAAGGAATACAGGACGAGGGCGGTAGCGATTCAGGTAGTTGACGCACCTGCGAGACAACAGCCGCTGCAATCCCAGCAAGGGAAAGGCGGCGCGCCGACACAGCCGGGAAAGGTAGCGGGGAAAGACTTGTTCATAGTTGTTTCCTCAAACAAAAAAACCGTTTACGAACAAGAGCCAGTCCTTCTCACCTACAATATATATACGCGTGTGGAATTGACGCAAATGGCTGGCAATATGCCAGATCTTAAAGGTTTCCTGATACAAGAAGTCCCTGTGCCACAACAAAGACAACTGCACGTAGAACAATACAATGGCCTGAATTACAACACTGCCGTGTGGTCGCAATATGTCATGTTTCCCCAGCAATCCGGCAAGTTGGAAATACCACCAATCAAGTTCGATGCGACAGTGGCCGTCGAAAACCCGAATATCGACCCTTTTGATGCTTTTTTTAACGGCGACACAAACTTTGCCGAAGTTAAGAAAACCATTACCGCCCCGTCGCTGAGCATAGAAGTGAAGAAACTTCCCGCGCCGAAGCCCGCAGACTTCTCGGGTGCCGTCGGAAAATTCGGCATAAGCGCCTCGCTTTTGACAAAATCTCCCCGCACTAACGATAATATGTCAGTGCGTGTGGCCATAAGCGGTGCGGGCAACATGAAACTGATAACCACCCCCAAACTGAATTTGGGTTCCGACTTTGACGTGTACACTCCGAAGCCAACGTACAATACGAAGCTTACCGCAGAAGGCCTGAAAGGGACGGTTTATTATGATTACATAGTGATACCCCGCCATAAAGGAAGCTACACTCTGCCCTCGATCAAGCTCGGATATTTCGACATATCCAAGAATAAATATGAAACTGCCGAAACCGCGCCTATTCAGTTCAAGGTAGGGCAGGGTACAAACACCACAGTAAGCGATGAAACCGATGAGCGAAACGACATCAGCAGCATACGCCGCGGCGCATATTCCGAAAAATCTCGGTTCTTTGACGTAGAGAACGCGGGTTACTATCTTCTATATGCTATAGGGCTTGCCATCTTAGCCGTAGTGTTTGTGTATCTGAAAAGGTCGGAACGCTTCCGAGATAATATCTCATTGCTGATGCAAAGAAAGGCGAGGCGTATGGCGAGCACGAGACTCAAAAAGGCGGAAGCCCTGATGAAAGCCGATAATGCCGCAGGATTTTACGAGGAGCTGGCCAACGCCCTGCAAGGATACGCAAGCAACCGTTTCAATATCCCTATGTCGGAATTTAAGGCCGAGAACGTATCGGAACGTTTGCAGGCCTGCGGAGTAAGCAGTGAGCTGACGACAGAATTCTCCGGCGTTATGTCGCAGTGTGAGTTCGCACGTTTTGCTCCGGGTGACCCGCACGATAATATGGAAATTCTTTTCCGCAGGGCATCAGAAGTAATAACGGAAACAGAAAGCTCCTTAAAACGAAAATGACATGAAATGTTTTTGCCATGCAGTTCCTGACATAAAAAAAGATTCTCTTCTTTTCTTGTTTATGTTTACGGCTTTGGCGTTGCAGGCGGCTGCGACCAACGGAAACGCGATTTCCGAAAAGGAAAAGGCTGACAGCCTGTACATCAAAGGAGAGTACCGCGATGCAGCTGGAATTTATGCGGCACTTGCCGAAAAGACCGCCAGTGCCGACATATATTATAATCTCGGTAACAGTTACTATCGCCTGAATGAGTACCCGGAAGCGCGGCTTGCTTTTGAACGTGCGCTGTTGCTTGCCCCTTCCGACAAGGACGCGAGGAGGAACTTGAAACTCACTGTGGCGAAAATCAAGGCAAATGACGCTAAGCCGCAGTCGTTTATCGCGGTTTTTGCAATGGATGTTTGCCATTTATTGGATATGGACGAATGGGCGGTCCTTGCTTTCGTGTCGTTCCTTATAGCTTTGGGACTGTTCCTGCTGTATTACTTCGGCTGGACGACATATGTGCGCAAACTGGCTTTCTTCGGCTTCCTCGCGTGCTTTGGCCTGACCGCACTGGCACTTCTTTGCGCATCAGTCCAAAACAGCAGCATGAAAAACCCCTCGGCGGCCATTGTCTTGCAAACTGCGGACGTACACCAGTCTCCTACCCGCAATTCCAAAATAATAAGACAGTTGTCGCCAGGTACGAAAGTGGAACTCACCGAAGGCAATGCAGGCGATGACTGGCGGCAACTCTCTCTCGGAAGCGGCGGCAAGGGGTGGGTGGAAGCTTCTGGCATAGGAATCGTGGAAGTCAGAGAATGAGAGGACAAAAAGATTTCAAAGAACGCTAATCGCCATTGCCATGTTAGAAACGTTGCTGAATCTTGACCGAAGCATTACTTTAAGCCTCAACGGAAGTTCTTCGCTTTATGCCGACGGGCTTATGATGGCAGTAACGTCTACGCTGACGTGGGTGCCTGTCGGTCTTGTGCTTTTGTACGTCATATGGAAGAACAACAATATGAATATGCCGCGTTTCCTGCTTATAGTCTTGTTGATGGTCTTATGCGTGTTTGTCTCCAACCAGCTGTCGAGCCTCTGTAAGGCGTTTTTCGAGCGATGGCGTCCGGCTCGCGACCCGCACATAATGTATTTTGTGGATGTCGTGGACGGCTACCGCGGCGGACGCTTCGGCTTTTTCTCTGCGCACGCGGCGAACACCATGTCAATAGCCGTGTTCCTGTCGCTGCTGTTCCGGCAGGGAAGAATGACATTGTTGCTGCTGTCGTGGACGTTGCTGAACGGATATTCGCGCATATACTTGGGCGTTCATTACTTCGGTGATGTCATCGTGGGTTTCGCTGTGGGCATTCTTGTGGGCTGTCTGATGAAAATCGTGTACAACAGGATATGCAGGAGGCTGGATTTCGTACCGGGCGGCATTTCTTCTGAATACACCGCTGGCGGTTATCTGGCGAAAGACGTGAATATGCTGGCTTCCACACAGGCTTTCACTTATGTTGTCATCGCAGTTATGGCGACATTCCTCGTAATCCTGGACACACCTGCATTGGTTTTTTGAGAGGCATTTTCGATGATGTTTTTGCAATTTATGCCAGCGAAATGCTACAACGTAATTCGAATTCAGTTGGCGGCGTGTATTCTGGCAAAACCGCGACCGTCCGCCAGTTTAAGGCATTTTTAACTATAAAGTTGTAAAGCATGAAAGTGATAGTGGCGGAGCCGAAAGGTTCAGGCAATAATGCAAAAGAAAATACGTTATTAAGACAGGCGGAGGAATTGTCGGTTTACACATTGGCTGACACCGCGCTGCTGACGCGCGGAAAGCCGATGTTCGTCCCCGACTACGGCAGCTGCACAGCGGTCGGCTGTGTTGTAGCAAGGATAAGTCGTATGGGCAAAAGTATGCCGGAACGCTTTGCGCAGCGTTACTTCGACGCGCTGACAGTGGGAGTCAGATTTGAACTTGACGGATTGCGAAGGGAATTGACGCGGCAAGGTCTGCCGTGCGATGCGGCGGTGAGCTTCGACGGGGCGGCAGTAATTGGAGGTTTCGTGGAAACGGACGATTTCACGGAACACGGCTGCCGCATAGAGCTGGAAACAGGAGGTAGAAACGCCGTTTCCGGCAGTTTTCCAGATTTGCTGTGTGCCGTTGCGCATGCTGTTGCGTACGCGGCGCAGTACTATACCATAAGACAGGGCGATGTGCTGTTCTTTCCCATATCAGATGAAAAGTTAGCAGCACTCCCCAATACGCATTTCGAAGGACGAATAAACGGCGACAGAGTGCTGGGGTTTAATGTTAAATAAAAGTGCCATTCATTCAATGAAGAAGACATACATACTGACCTTGCTCCCGCTGCTGTTTTGCAGGTTTTCGCTCGCGAAGACAGGCGGCGACACGGTGAAGACGATAGGCAAAGGCGTATTTGTGAGCATCGATGAAAAAAGCTGTACCGTAACGGACGAGCTTCCCGTATTCACTAAGCAAATAAGCATAGGCCGCGCCTCTTTGTCCGACTCCTTTGACGTAAAAATAGAATACCCCGAATACAAAAAGCTGACATCCGAAGAAACGAAAAAGATAAGAAAAGCGGACTATGCGGCGAGCGAGGAAATAAACATCGAATGTCATCTTGCGATTGAGCGCAAAACGGGGAAACTAGACGTTTCATTCGTCCCCATAGTAAAGCGCAAGAGAAACTATTACCGCCTTGTAAGCTGCAAGCTGGCTGTGTACCGCATTCCGGATTATAACGCCGGCGCGAATGCAGTTTCATCAGCACCTAACCCATACCCGCGTTCTTATGCAGCGCGGAATGACACAGTCGGCGGCGCGGCATACGCGGAGCATTCAGTGCTGTCAAGCGGCAAATGGGTGAAAATACGGGTACGTTACGAAGGCGTGTATTCCTTAACCAAATCGTTCCTCGCATCAGCGGGCTTTTCCGATCCGTCCCGCGTCAAACTCTACGGGTACGGCGGGTTGATGCAGGATTCAGTGATAGTCCGTTCAGGAAACAACCGCGATTACGACGATTTGCAGGAAATACCTTTATACAGGAACGGTTCAACGATTTTGTTCTTTGCCGAAGGCGTTACGAAATGGACTTACGTAAAAGGGATGTGGCGGCATGTGAATAACCCGTACTCCAATTATTCCTACTATTTTCTGACAGAGGGAGACACTCCGGCAGTGATGCAGGACGTGAAGGCAGAAGCTGGCGGCACGACGGTTCATACTTCCGTGAAGTCACACGCGCTGTACGAGGAGGACGCTTTCAGCTGGTACAGCAGCGGACAGCAGTTTTTCGACAGTTACGATTTCGCCAACGGCAACTCGCGCATATATAAGATGGATGCGCCCGATGCCGACCCGGACGGCGAGGCTTACGTGACGGTGGCTTTTACAGCAGCGAACACCGCGTCGGCAACAAATGTAGACATACGTCTGAATGCTTCAGACCTCGGGAAACTGACAATACCTTTGCTTAACAGCTCTCGTTTAGGGGAACAAGGGTATCGTGCAAGGCTTGTGGAAAAGACTTTCAGCGCAAATGTTCTGCCCGGAACGAATGATGTCGGCTTTACCGTAAGCCAATGGCATTCCGCAAGGCTGGATTATATTTCCGCCACCTATGAAAGGAACTTGGAGCTGTCGTCTGCTTTCTTCGTCTTTTGCGATCCTGACAACAGTTCGTCCGGCGTTTATTCCATATCAGCGGCGAACGCCGACACGAGAGTATGGAGAATCGCCAAGCCCGGCAGGCCGCAGGAGAATGTGGCCGGCGCATTAAGCGGAAGCGTGCTGAACGTAACCCTGCCGCAAGCCTCTGAACGCTACGTGGCGGTGAACACCGCGGCCGCGTTCCCCGTGCCCGAATTTGTGGAACGGGTGGAGAACCAGGACTTGCATGCCGATTCTTCTTATGACATGATTGTGATAGTTCCCAAAAGCGGCAGACTCATACCGCAAGCGGAGCGGCTCATCCGGGCGCACGAAGAACATGACAGCCTGCGGATACGCCTTGTAAAGGCGGATCAGCTGTACAATGAGTTCTCTTCGGGAACGCCGGACGCGATGGCTTACAGGCGATACCTGAAAATGCTTTACGACCGTGCGGAATCAGAGGACGACGCGCCGAAGTACCTGTTGCTGTTCGGCGACGCGGCGTGGGACAACCGCATGGTTACGCAAGACTGGCGCGACGCCTCGCCCGACGACTACCTTTTGTGCTACGAATCGTGGAACTCCGTAAACGAGATTTCAAGCTACGTGACTGACGACTTCTTCGGATTCCTTGACGACGGGGAAGGGAAGAATTTGATGACCGACAAATTAGACTTGTATATAGGGCGCTTTCCCGTAACGACGGAATCCGAAGCCAAGACAATGGTTGACAAGGCCATCGCCTATATGAACAACGAAAACACAGGAGCTTGGAAAAATCTTGTTTGCATTATGGGCGACGATGATACAAGCGGCAACTCTCTTATGTCAGACGCGGAAAAAATTGCCGCTGACATCGAAAAAAACACGTCTGACTTCGTTGTGCGCCGCATTTACTGGGATGCGTATCAAGTGGAAAAGACCTCGACAGGGAACAAGTATCCAGAAATAACGAAGCTGCTGAAAAACTACATGCACAACGGAGCTTTGATAATGAACTATACCGGACACGGGGCGCCGACATCCATATCGCACGAAAAGGTGCTCGTGCTGAGTGACTTCAAGGAATGCAGGTCGAAGAACCTGCCGCTGTGGATTTTCTCTTCCTGCGAGATAACGCCTTTCGATTCGCAGGAAGAAACCATCGGAGAGGCCGCGTCGCTGAACCCCGCCGGCGGCGCAATAGCGGTTATCGGCGCTACACGTTCCGTTTATTCCAATCACAATTTGAACTTGAACACATATCTAATGGATAATCTGTTGAACGCGGAAAACAGTATCCCTATGCCGCTGGGTATGGCTCTCACCAAGGCGAAATGTTCGCTGGTCACCGCTTCAAATGGCGCGAGCGACAAAACGATCAACAAGCTGAAATATGTCCTAACCGGCGACCCCGCATTGAAACTCATGTTCCCTACGGAGAGGGTGGTCATTGACAGTATCGACGGAAAGCCTGCCGTCAGCTCTGACATCAGCCTTCCGGCAGGCAGCGTCGTGCGGGTCTCCGGCCACGTGGCGGATTCGCAAGGCAGCATAATGAACGGCTATGCGGGCGTTGTAACCGCTACGGCGTATGACAAGAAAGAGCAGATAACGTGCCATGACAATGCGCGGAACGGCCAAGACCCCTATACTTTTCAAGACCGTACGCGGAAGCTGTTCGAGGGTGCGGACTCCGTCGTGAACGGCCGTTTTTCTTTTGATTTCCCAGTTTCGATAGATGTCAGTTATTCCGATGAAAAATGCCTGCTGAGCCTTTATTCAGTCAGCAACGACAACGGAACGGAGGCGCACGGCCACAATGCGTCCTTTTCCATAAATTCTCCCGACACCTTGAACCGCGGCAGCGGCGGCCCGGCGTTGTATGTCTACCTGAACGACCCCGATTTCCAAGACGGCGGGAAAACTAACCTTACGCCGTATTTCGTGGCTTTGCTGGAAGACAGCGACGGCATAAACTCCACAGGGAGCGGAGTGGGGCACGATTTGGAGCTTACGATAGACGGGGAGCTGTCTTATGTGCTGAACGACTATTACGCAAACGATTTCGGCACATACAAAAAAGGCAGCGTGCGCTTCTCCGTCCCCGAATTGAAGCCCGGCAAGCACCGGCTGGCATTCCGCGCATGGGATATGTTCGGAAACTCCTCGTCGCAAACGTTGGGCTTCGCGGCGGTGCGCGGCCTGAGGCCGGAAATCCTCGACATTGTCTGCACCCCCAACCCCGCGACCCTCGCGACGCAAATGCAGATTTATTACGACCGCCCACAGAGCGACATGCTGTTTCGTGTGCAGGTTTACAACACACTGGGGCAGATTGTTTACGAAACGGAGGCGGCGGGGCAAAGCGACGACGGGTACTACCTTATTGACTGGAACCTCACGAGTTCGGGAGGTGCGCGGCTGCCCGGAGGCGTCTATCTCTACAGGGTGTCGGTTTCCGAAAGCGGCGGGCGCGCAAGCTCCAAGACCAAGAAACTGATAATATTGAACAATAAATAAACACGCTTACAGTTTATAAATCCGTAAACGTCTCGAACAGATTATATGAAATACAGGATAATAACAGCATGCCTGCTTGCGGCGGCGCCTTTCGCGCCCGCCGGCGCTGACGACGGGAAAGAGCAGTTCAACCCTGTCGGCACGGCGGTAAGCTCCCTGCGAATCGGATCCGACGCGCGCTCCGGCGGCATGGGCGACATAGGGGCGGCGACAGAGCCTGATGCCAACTCGCAAGCGTGGAATCCCGCCAAATACCCCTTCGCCATAAGCCGCGCCGGGCTGTCGGTGAACTACACCCCATGGCTGCGGAAACTGGTCAACGACATCGGGCTGGCTTACGCGGCCGGCTATGTGAGGCTGGGCGACTACACCGCCTTAAGCTCCTCCCTGCGCTATTTCTCGTTGGGCGAGGTGGACGCGGGCGACAACATGACGATAAAACCCTACGAGCTGTGCTTCGACGTGGGAGTCTCGCGGATGCTGAGCGAAAGCTTCGCGGCGGCTATTGCGCTGCGATACATACATTCCGACCTAAGCGGCAATTACAGCGACGACACGTCGCCCGGCTCCGCTTTCGCCGCCGACATAGCCTTCTACTACAACCACTACGTCATGATGGGCCGCCGTGAGTGCCTCCTAGCGTTCGGGCTCAACATAAGCAACATCGGCAGCAAAATCAAGTACGGGGACGAAAACACCTACTTCATACCTACAAACCTGCGGCTCGGCGTGAACTACCTCGTGCCCATAAATGAATTCAACAAGATAGCGTTCTGTGCTGACATCAACAAGCTCCTCGTCCCCACCATGCCTCTGCAGGGCGACGACGAGACGGACGAGGCCTACCAAGAGCGACTTCAGAAAGACTATTACGACATGTCGCCGATAACCGGCATTTTCAAGAGCTTCGGCGACGCACCCGGCGGATTCAGCGAGGAGCTGAAAGAAATACAGTGGAGCGTCGGCGTGGAGTACACCTATAACGACAAGTTCACGCTGCGGGGCGGATACCACGACGAAAACAAGATGAAAGGCAACCGGAAGTACTTCACCGTCGGCGCAGGTTTCCGCATGAGCGTCTTCTCGCTCGACGCGGGGTACGTCATATCCACGGCGGCGACCAACCCTCTCGACCAGACGCTCAGAGTCTCGCTCGCCTTCGATTTCGACGGGATACGCGACTTGTTCTCGCGCAGGCGCTGACACACACCGGCAGGCATGAAGACGCGAGTAGGCTTCGGATTCGATGCGCACCGGCTGGTCGGGGGGCGCGAGCTGTGGCTGTGCGGCATCAGGCTTGACTCCCCGAAAGGCCTGGCAGGCCACAGCGACGCGGATGTCGCGCTCCACGCGCTGTGCGACGCCATACTCGGCGCGGCCTCCCTGCGCGACATCGGCTTCCACTTTCCCGACACCGACGGAAAATACAAGGGCGCGGACAGCAAAGACCTCCTCAGGCAGGTCGTCAGGCTCGCGAAGGACAAAGGATGGTCCGTAGGCAACGCCGACATTACAATCTGCCTCGAACAGCCCAAGCTGAAAGAGCACATCGGGCGGATGGCGCAGTGCGCGGCGGCCGTCATGGGCATTGACGCGGAATGCGTCTCTATAAAGGCCACCACAACCGAAAGGCTCGGCTTCACCGGCCGCGGGGAAGGCGCCGCCGCCTACGCCGTCGTGCTCCTGGAAAAATAATGACAGCCTCCGCCGCCCGCCGATACCGCCTGCTCCGTTTCCCGCCCGCCGCCGCAAAACCAGTCC
>CAZLLM010000010.1:6068-10068 GCA_964560405.1 uncultured Prevotella sp. | reverse complement strand
GCAATGAACTTTACTATGCTGCTGACGACCGCCTTGCTGGGGCTGCTGTTCGTGCCTCTGGTGTGGGCTGTGTCCGTGCTTCTTGCGCCGCGATCGTTCAACGCGCAAAAGGATGAGCCTTACGAATGCGGCATCCCCACGCGAGGCCGCACGTGGGTGCAGTTCCGGGTGGGCTATTATCTTTACGCTATCCTTTTTCTGATGTTTGATGTAGAGACGATGTTCCTCTTTCCGTGGGCTGTCGTGCTGCGCCGACTCGGAGTCGTCGGGATATTCAGCGTCTTGTTCTTTTTGTTTGTTTTAGTGCTGGGATTGGCCTATGCCTGGCGGAAAGGAGCGTTGGAATGGAAGTGAAGAAGCCCGCCCGGATTAAGTCGATACCTTATTCCGAGTTCAAGGACAACGAGACCTACGAGAATCTTGTGGCGGAATTGAATGCCAACGGCGTTAACGTCGCGGTGAAGGCTTTAGACACCCTTATCGACTGGGGACGCAGCAACAGCCTGTGGCCCCTCACTTTCGCCACGAGTTGCTGCGGGATAGAATTCATGGCGGTGTGCGCCGCACGTTACGACATTGCGCGGTTTGGGTTCGAAATAACCAGGAACAGTCCGCGACAGGCCGATGTTATACTCGTATGCGGAACGATAACGACCAAGATGGCTCCCGTACTGAAGCGTCTTTACGATGAGATGGCCGATCCGAAGTACGTTGTAGCCATAGGCGGCTGCTCTGTTTCGGGAGGACCTTTTAAGAAAAGCTACCACGTGGTGAACGGCGTAAATCAGATTATCCCAGTAGACGT
The DNA here is from genome assembly GCA_964560405.1 of uncultured Prevotella sp. Classification (GTDB taxonomy): domain Bacteria; phylum Bacteroidota; class Bacteroidia; order Bacteroidales; family Bacteroidaceae; genus UBA6398. Next base: position 9,263 of record CAZLLM010000010.1, on the reverse strand, counting down.
GTATGTACCAGGATGCCCGCCGCGTCCGGAGAGCTTCCTCTACGGAATGATGCAGCTACAGCGTATAGTAAAGATCGAAAACTTCTTCGGCACAACAAACCGCAAACAAAAACGCCCCAAGGGGGACAAGGAATGAAACTTGACATCAAGACAATTGAGCCGGCTCTTTTGCGGACGGAACTGCGTCGCCTGCGTGACGAAGAGCGTATGGATTTCCTCGAAAACCTAATAGGTATGGACTGGGAAGAAAACGGAGGGCTCGGTGTTGTGTATATGCTGTTGTCTACTGCGACTGGGAAGCGTGTTTGCTTGCGCTGTTCTGCGTCCGACAGGTCTGACCCCGTGCTTCCGACAGCGAGCGACCTTTGGGACATCGCCAATGTATACGAGCGTGAGGCTTTTGACTTTTTCGGGATAAAGTTCGCGGGACACCCAGATATGCGACGCATTTTCCTGCGCGAGGACTGGAAAGGCTATCCAATGCGCAAAGATGACCAGCCAGAAGAGGAGAATCCATTCGACCCCGAAAACCTTACCAACGAGCCGCTCTCTGATACTTCGCAGGAGTATAGCCTTTTGTCCGATGGAATAGTTGGCGAGGCGAAAGAGAACGTAATATTCAAGCCAGACGATTACGTTGTAAACATCGGACCACAGCATCCGTCGACGCATGGCGTGCTTCACTTCCGCGTTGCATTACGCGGCGAAATAATCCGGCGTGTAGACCCAGTACTCGGATATATACACCGCGGAATAGAAAAACTGAGCGAGAGCCTTACTTACCCGCAGACGCTTGCCCTTACTGACCGCCTTGACTACCTTGCCGCACAGCAGAGCCGTCATGCACTTTGCGCCTGCATCGAACAGGCAATGGGCATCAAGGTAAGCGACCGCGTCCAGGTGATACGCACTATCATGGATGAGTTGCAACGCATCGATTCTCACCTGCTCTTCTTCGGATGCCTCTGTCAGGACTTGGGAGCCACGACGGCGTTTCTGTACGCTTTCCGCGATCGCGAAAAGCTGCTGGACATCTTCGAAGAAACCTGCGGGGGACGGCTTATCATCAACTACAACATGATTGGCGGTGTGCTGCACGACTTGCACCCCAACTTCCAACGCCGTCTGAATGACTTTATCGTTACTATGCGCAAGAATATTCGAGAATATTACGACATATTTGCTGATAACGTAATCGCACACAACCGCCTTGATGGCGTAGGAACGCTCACGAAAGAGCAAGTCATCTCGTTCGGATGCACCGGCGGCACTGGACGCGCTTCGGGCTGGCACAACGACACACGCAAGCTGGAGCCATATGCGGCCTACAACAGCGTCCACTTCAACGAAATAACCTCCGAAGATGGCGACAGCTACGCACGGCTTATAATCCGCTTGAAAGAAATAATGGAAAGCCTGCGAATTATCGAACAGTTAGCCGATAACATCCCTGAAGGATCCGTGCAGGAGAAGACAAAGCCAATAATTAAAATTCCTGAAGGTTGTTACTACACAGCTGTCGAAGCCTCCCGCGGACGTTTCGGTGTTTTCATCGAAAGTCACGGCGACAAGTCGCCCTACCGTCTGCATTACAGGGCGACGGGGCTTCCACTTGTGGCAGTAATGGACACGGCATGCCGCGGCGCGAAAATAGCCGACCTAATCTCCATTGGAAGTACGTTTGACTATGTTGTCCCAGATATTGATCGCTAACTTTCAGTATAATGTTTGATTTTAGAATAGTAACAAATTGGTTTGACGGACTGCTGCGCTTGTTTTTGCCGGGATGGGGCGCGATACTTGTGGAGTGTGTGGCAGTGGCAGCGATTGTGCTGACGCTTTACGCTGTATTCGCAATCATCCTAATATATATGGAGCGTAAGGTATGCGCATTCTTCCAGTGCCGTCTCGGTCCGAACCGTGTCGGCAAATGGGGACTTCTGCAAGTCTTCGCAGATGTGTTCAAGATGCTCACGAAAGAAATTATTTTTCTGCGAAAAACAGACCGTCTTATTTACTGTCTCGCGCCGGTGCTGGTGATTTTTGCTTCAATCCTCGCCTTTTCCTGCATTCCTTGGAACAAGGGAGCGCAGGTTCTTGACTTCAACATAGGGATTTTCTTTTTCCTTGCGGTTTCGTCGATAGGTATTGTGGGAATTCTTCTCGCTGGCATAGGTAGCAAGAACAAGTACTCTCTTATAGGTGCGATGAGAGCTGGGGCGCAAATTATAAGCTACGAACTTTCGATAGGAATGACAATGCTCGCAGTAATCGCGTTTGCTGGGACAATGCAGTTCTCCGGCATTGTCGAGGGACAGGCAGACGGCTGGAATATATTCAAAGGACACCTTCCCGCCGTGATAGCTTTTGTTATTTATCTCATTGCAGGAAACGCAGAGTGCAATCGAGGCCCGTTTGATCAGCCCGAAGCGGAAAGCGAACTGACGGCTGGTTACCACACCGAATATTCGGGCATGAACTTCGGTTTCTATTATTTAGCGGAATATCTTAACCTTTTCATCTGCGCTTGCGTAGCCGCAACGGTTTTTCTTGGCGGCTGGATGCCGCTGCACATAGGAGTGGAGGGTTTTGATGCCATCATGGACTTTATACCCGGTTTCCTGTGGTTCATGGCTAAAACTTTCTTCGTTACGTTCCTGCTTTTGTGGGAACGCTGGACGTTTCCGCGTTTGAGAATTGACCAGCTTCTCAATCTGGAATGGAAGTATCTTGTACCTGTTTCTATGGCGAACTTGGTTCTTATGGCTCTTGTCGTGCAGTCGGGGTGTCATTTCTGATTATACAAGTACATTAATTGTGATGATGCAAAACAAAAGTTATTTCGGCGGTTTGCTGTGGGGGATGAAAACGCTCGGTGTCGGGTTGAAGACCACTATGCGGGAATTTTTTACGAGGAAAATCACTGAGCAATACCCTGAGAACCGAAAAGAGCTTAGGATGTTCGACCGATTCCGCGGCGCATTAATAATGCCGCACAACGAACACAACGAACACCGTTGCATAGGTTGTGGGATTTGCGCAATGGCATGTCCCAACGGCTCGATAGAGGTGATTTCAGAAACCTATGAGGCGGAAGACGGAAAGAAGAAACGTCGTCTGAAAGAGTACCGCTACGACTTAGGGGCGTGTATGTTCTGCGCGTTGTGCGTGAGAGCTTGCCCGCACAACGCGATA
>CAZLLM010000010.1:0-5968 GCA_964560405.1 uncultured Prevotella sp. | reverse complement strand
TTCTCTGCCTTGACCGTAATGACGAGGAAAATTATCCGTTCGGCGATGTTTCTGTTTTTCACGCTGCTTGGAACTGCTGGGATATACTTCCTTTTGGGATACACTTTTCTCGGGGCTGTGCAGGTGATGGTATACGCCGGCGGCATAGTCGTGCTGTTCGTGTTCTCAATTTTGCTTACAAGCACCAACGACGAGAAACTCGTCAAAGTATCGACAGGTAAGATAATCGCTTCTGCGGTTACCTGTATTGCAGGCGTGGCTTTGATTCTTTTCATGCTTCTAAGTCATAGCTTTGCAAATGCAATCACGAATCTGTCGCCTGATGAGAATGCTATAGCTATAACCTCCATTGGCGAGCACATGCTCTCTTTTGATAAATACGGCTATGTGCTGCCTTTCGAGGCCGCCGGCATCCTGTTGCTGGCATGCATAGTCGCCGGTCTGATTATAGCTCGCAAACGTTAAAACGATAGACATGGTACAAATAGAGCATTTTCTGATACTTTCAGCCTTGATGTTTTTCATTGGCATTTACGGCTTTCTGACACGCCGCAGCACTCTTGCGGTGCTTATTTCAGTAGAACTGATGCTCAATGCAGCCGACATGAATTTCGCCGTGTTCAACCGCCTGCTGCACCCAGCTGGGCAGGAGGGGTATTTCTTCGCGTTGTTCTCTATCGCCATCTCTGCGGCCGAAACAGCCATAGCCATAGCCATTATGATTGCTATTTACCGTAACGTAAGAAGCATCCAGCTCCGACATATAAATACTATGAAATGGTAAGGACAATGAAATTGACGTAAACAATCAAGATTATGGAATATACAGAATATACTATATTCATACTGCTTATGCCGTTTATCTCATTCCTGTTATTGGGACTGACGGGAAAATATCTTAGCCGTCGGGCGGCAGGATTTATAGGGACGGTTTCCTTGACTATTGTGGCAGCGCTTTCGTACTACGTTGCATACAAATACTTTTCCGCACCGAGAACAGATATAGGGAATTATGAAACGTTAGTCCCTTATAATTTCAAATGGCTGCCTTTCTTTTTCAACAATCTCTCATTTGATTTGGGAATAATGCTTGATCCCATTTCCGTGGTTATGCTCATTGTAATAGCTACGGTATCTTTGGGTGTGCACATATATTCTTTTGGCTATATGCACGGCGAGAGAGGCTTCCAGCGTTATTACGCTTTTCTGAGCCTTTTCTCTATGTCTATGCTCGGGTTGATAGTGGCAACGAACATCTTCCAAATGTACTTGTTTTGGGAGTTGGTGGGCGTGTCCTCGTATCTGCTCATTGGTTTCTATTATACGCAGCCAGCAGCAATAGCCGCGTCCAAGAAGGCTTTCATTGTAACTCGCTTTGCCGACCTCGGCTTCTTGATAGGCATCCTGACTTACGGGTATTACTGCAAGACATTCAGTTTCGACTTCACCGCTAACGCCGTCAACATAGCAAAGGGCGGATATATGTTGCCCACAGCCCTGTTCCTGATGTTCATAGGAGGTGCAGGCAAGAGTGCTATGTTCCCGCTGCACATCTGGTTGCCTGACGCAATGGAAGGCCCCACACCCGTAAGCGCGCTGATACATGCGGCGACAATGGTCGTGGCCGGCGTGTTCCAGCTTGCCCGGATGTATCCTTTGTGGATTGGGTATGCGCCCGATGTCTTGCATATCGTAGCGTATATAGGGGCATTCACGGCATTCTATGCGGCGGCGGTGGCCTGTACGCAGAGCGATATAAAGCGTGTCCTTGCATTTTCCACTATTTCGCAGATTGCTTTCATGATGACGGCTCTCGGCGTATGTACAGAGTACGTCACAGGACACGGACATGCGGGCAGCGTAGGCTATATGGCTTCCATGTTCCACTTGTTCACACACGCTATGTTCAAGGCTCTGCTCTTCCTATGCGCCGGAGCCATAATACACGCCGTCCATAGCAATGAGATGTCCGCAATGGGCGGCATGCGGAAGTATATGCCTCTTACGCACATTACTTTCCTTATCGCATGCTTGGCTATTTCGGGCATACCCCCATTCGCCGGATTCTTCTCAAAAGACGAGATTCTTGCGGGATGCTTCGCTTTCAGTCCTGCACTTGGATGGATTATGACAGTGATAGCAGCAATGACGGCGTTCTATATGTTTCGTTTGTACTACTGCATTTTCTGGGGGGCGGAAAACAAATCGCTGCACACGGAGCGCATACCCCACGAAGCTCCAGCCTCAATGACCGGGCCGCTGGCAGTCTTGGCGGCCATAACCTGTGTAGCCGGTTTCGTACCTTTCGGACATTTCGTCAGTTCCGATGGCATGCGGTATGACATACATCTCAACTGGATGGTCGCAGGAACAAGCATAGCTGTCGCGGTAGTGTCCATTCTGCTCGCGACTTACATTTACAAAGGTGAAAACCAGCCTGTCGCCGTTGCTCTTGCCGCACGCTTCGCCACGCTGCACCGTTGGGCGTACCACCGCTTCTACATCGACGAGGTGTATCAGTTCGTAACGCACAGAATAATCTTCGCCCGTATATCAAAACCCGTCGCTTGGTGCGACCGCCATATTGTGGATGGCGTTCTGAATGGTTTGGCAAGTGGGACACATCGCATAAGCCACTTTATACGCGGTTTCCAAAGCGGCGAAGTGCAGCAATACGCCTATGTGTTCTTCTTGGGCGCACTGGCACTGATGCTGCTGGTTATGCTGTCGGTTTTCTAATCCGAATAAAAGTCATGTTATAATATGAATTTCCTGTCATTGTTTGTCTTGATACCTCTGCTTATGCTTTTGGGGCTTTGGCTTGCAAAAGGCATAAAGGCAATCAGGGGTGTGATGGTCGCAGGCGCGAGTGCATTGGTTGTCTGCGCTGTCGCGCTGGTTGTAAAATATATCGGCGATCGTGCTGCCGGCGTGGACGGCGAAATGCTCTACATGGATTCGTTCACGTGGTTTGCGCCGCTGCACATCAAGTACGCGGTAGGCGTGGACGGCATTTCTGTGGCCATGCTGCTGCTTTCGGCGGTTATCGTTTTTACCGGCACATTCGCGTCGTGGCAGCTCAAACCGCTCACAAAAGAATATTTCCTTTGGTTTACTTTGCTGTCAACTGGGGTTTTCGGCTTCTTCATTTCGATAGACTTGTTTACAATGTTCATGTTCTACGAAATAGCCCTAATCCCTATGTACCTCCTAATTGGCGTCTGGGGCAGCGGCCGCAAGGAATATTCGGCCATGAAACTTACGCTGATGCTTATGGGCGGTTCAGCGCTACTGATGTGCGGCATTTTCGGAATTTTCTACGGAGCGGGCGGACATACGTTCAACATTCTTGAAATAGCCGGACTTACTGGTGGGGCGCACGAGATACCAAAAGCACAGCAATACATATGGTTCCCCCTCACTTTCGTAGGTTTTGGCGTACTTGGCGCTTTATTTCCCCTGCATACGTGGAGTCCTGACGGACATGCCTCTGCGCCTACGGCGGTCTCCATGCTGCATGCCGGGGTTCTCATGAAATTGGGAGGCTACGGATGCTTTCGTGTAGCTATGTACCTTATGCCTGAAGCGGCAAACGAGCTGGGCTGGATTTTCCTTATCCTTACCGGGATTTCCGTTGTTTACGGAGCTTTTTCGGCCTGTGTACAGACTGACCTCAAATACATTAACGCATATTCTTCCGTCTCCCATTGCGGTCTGGTGCTTTTCGCTATTCTGATGATTAACAAGACGGCGGTTACCGGCGCAATCCTCCAGATGCTGAGCCACGGACTTATGACGGCGTTATTTTTCGCGTTAATAGGAATGATTTACGGCCGCACGCATACCCGCGACACGCGGGAACTTAACGGTCTGATGAGGATAATGCCGTTCCTCGCCGTATGTTACGTTATTGCAGGCCTTGCCAACCTCGGCTTGCCTGGTTTCAGCGGCTTCGTCGCAGAAATGACAATCTTCGTCGGCGCTTTCGAACACCCCGGCACTTTCCATCGTGTGCTTACAATAGTGGCGACAACGAGCATCGTAATCACCGCCGTCTACATCCTGCGCCTCGTAGGGAAAATACTTTACGGCACATGCGCCAACCCCGCGCATCTCAGGCTCACCGACGCGACATGGGACGAACGTCTCGCCGTGATAACGCTTGTGGTCTGCGTCGCAGGTCTTGGCCTCGCTCCGATGTGGGTGAGCGACCTTGTCGGCGATAGTGTAGGCCCTATAGTGCAGCACATATCACATCCTTTATGATACCGTAAGAAATGGACTATACACAATTCCTCTGCATGCACGAAGAGCTGGCATTGCTGGCCGTGATAATTTTACTGTTCATATACGACCTTATTGTTTGCACCGACAGAAAAGCAGGCCGTCCGCGTCTCAACACCGCTGTCCCGGTAGTGCTTATGGCCGTTCTTACGGTGGTCAACGCCGTGCCATGCGACCAGTCTGCCGAAGCGTTTGGAGGCATGTACCTCTACACGCCAATGATGACGGTGATGAAGACCATTCTCAACATAGGCACATTAGTGGTGTTCCTTATGGCGCATGTCTACCTGCGCCGCGATGAGAATGTCGTCAAACAAGGCGAGTTCTACTTCATCACGCTGTTCTCCGTATTGGGCATGTACTTCATGATTTCTGCGGGGCATTTCCTCCTCTTTTTCATAGGGTTGGAACTCGCGTCCGTGCCGCTTGCCGCGCTTGTGGCGTTCGACAAATGGCGCTTCACATCGGCCGAGGCGGGCGCGAAGTACATCCTTGTCGCTCTGTTCTCCAGTGCGCTGCTTCTCTATGGTGTTTCTATAATCTATGGCGCGACTGGCACTCTCTACTTTGACGACATAGCTGCAAAGCTCGATGACAGTGCGTTAAACGTCATCGGGCTCGTGCTTTTCTTCACCGGTATGGCTTTCAAGGTCTCGCTCGTGCCGTTCCACCTTTGGACGGCAGACGTGTACGAGGGCTCGCCAACGGTAATTACAGGATTCCTGAGCGTAATCTCTAAAGGCGCGGCAGGGTTCGTGCTGTTTACGGTACTTGTCAAGGTGTTCAACCCGATGGCAAGCCATTGGCAGAGCATCCTTTTCTGGATTATAGCCGTTTCAATAACGCTCGGCAACCTCTTTGCCATACGGCAGGACAACCTGAAGCGCTTCATGGCTTTTTCGGCCATTTCGCAGGCAGGCTACCTCGTTCTCGGCGTCATCGCAGGCACGGCGCAAGGTATGGCCGCCCTCGTGTTCTATCTTGCAGTCTACCTCGCCGCTGATCTCGGAGCTTTCGCCGTCATCAACGCCGTTGAGCAGAGCAGCGGCAAAATCCGCATCAGCGATTACCGCGGGTTGTACCAGACAAACCCGCGTCTTTCGCTCCTTATGACCTTGTGCTTGTTCTCCTTGGCCGGAATACCGCCATTTGCAGGATTTTTCTCAAAGTTCTTCGTCTTCATGGCGGCATTCAACGCCGGATTCCATCTGTTAGTGTTCATAGCTTTGGTCAACACCATCGTGTCGCTTTACTACTACCTCTTGATAGTGAAAGCAATGTACATAACGCCAAACGAACATCCTGTCGCCGCTTTCCGAAATGACGGATACACACGCGCCGCGCTGCTCGTCTGTACAGCCGGAGTGCTCTTGCTTGGCATCGTGGGATGTGTTTACGGCGCAATTGACGCGCTGAGCTACGGTATTGACAAGCTCCCTCAAATGACAGTCTGCACTCCCGGCATATAGCCGAGCGGCACAGGAAGCACAGGCTTTGACGGCTGGAATGCCAGCCGTGTTCAGCCAGAATGCGGTTCTGCGCATCGGAAGTCATGGCTTGTTTGCAGCTGACATCTGATATACAAAGTTTTCATCCGCATCGTACAAGCGGCCGGAAACTTTCGTCTTTTGCTCTTCCTCGTCGGGGAACGCCGCCGTAACGCTCTGCAGTTTGCATTCTCTCC
>CAZLLM010000009.1:0-10371 GCA_964560405.1 uncultured Prevotella sp. | reverse complement strand
CTCTTATAAGAGAATCAAAACACTCTTATATGAGAGTTGACTCGAGATTATAAGACAATTGGACATCCCCCGCAGGGCCCTCTCCTCCGCCCCCGCAAACCGCCCGCAAAACATGCCCTGAACCGCCGCGGAAAACGGGAAACCCGCACGGGAAAACAGAAAGGGCGTGCGGGAAGCCGGGCGGACGCGGACGGAAATGCGAAAGCCGCGGGCGGTAACGGCACGGACTCCGCACGGAAAACGGGACAAGCGCGGGCGGGAACGCAAAAGACGTGTGCGGAAAACGGGCGCGGAGGCGGGCGGCAAGGCGGAGGGAACGGGCTTTAAAGCGGAAAAACGCGACCGATAAAGCGTGACGCCGCAGGGAAAAGCGGAAAAGCCGCGGGACGGAAACAGAAAGGGCGTGCGGGAAACGGGAGGCGCAAAAGCGGAAAGCGGAGAAGACACGGACGGTAACGGCGCGGACTCCGTACGGAAAACAGGAGAAGTGCAGGCGGGAAAAGGATAGGATGCGGACAGGAAGCGGGAAAGGCGGGAGACGAAGCGGACAGAACAGACAGCGGAACGGCGCGGCGTTCCGAGCCGCCCCTCTTGCGCTCCCGGATGCGCGGGCGCGCCATTCCGCGCCAGCGGCCGTCACGGGGCGGAAGGCGGCGCGCGGGGCGCAGGTTTCAGCGGGGCAAGCCCCGCAGCTCCAAGCCTGTGAGGTAATCGATGAAGAACCCGATGGCTTCCTCGATTTCCGAAATCCTGATGTACTCGTCCGCCGTGTGCGAGCGCGCTGGGTCGCCCGGCCCCATCTTGATTGCAGGGAACGGGAGCAAGGCGCGGTTGCTGAGCGTCGGCGAGCCGAAGGGCTTCCCGCCCATTTCGACGGCGCGGCGCACGAGCGGGTGGCCGCCGTCTATGCCCGACGAGTTGAGGCGGAAGGAGCGCGCCGCAGGCTCCCCCCTTATGCCTTCCTTGATTTCACGGAAGATTTCGCGGTTGGTGTAAAGCTCGTTGGAGCGCACGTCTACGGTGAAGACGCATCTGTCAGGCACTACATTATGCTGCGTTCCGGCGTTCACGACCGTTACGGAGGCTTCCGTCCTGCCGAGCAGGGGCGACACCCTCTCGAACTTGTGGCTCTTGAACCACAGAATGTCGTCAATCGCCGCGTATATCGCGTTTTCCCCCTCCCCGCGGGCGGCGTGCCCCGCCCTGCCGCGCGAGGTAACGTCCACCACCATAAGCCCCTTCTCCGCCACCGCAGGCTGCATGCCCGTAGGCTCGCCCACTATGCCCGCGTCGATTTCCGGCAGACGGGGCAGCAGCATCTCTATCCCGTTCCCGCCCGACACCTCCTCCTCCGCCGACGCGGAGAAGATCAGGTTGAAGCCGAGCCTCGCGCCCGACGCCGCGATGTACGCCTGCAAGAGCGATACGAGGCTGCCGCCGTCGTCGTTAGTTCCGAGCCCGTACAGCAGATCCCCCTCCGCGGACGGCGCGAAAGGGTCGCGGCTCCAGCCCGGCGCGGGCTTCACCGTGTCAATGTGCGCGTCAATCAGCAGCGTCGGGCGCGAAGCGTCGAAACCGGGGCAGACCGACGCCACGTTGTTCCCCGCGCGAAGCAGGGAAAGCCCTTTTTCCTCAATGAAACCCGCTATAACCGCCGCCGCCGCGCTTTCGCCGCGGCTCACGGACGGCGCCGCCACCAGCGACGCCAGAAGCGCGGCCGCCTCTCTCGTTTGCCTGTCCATACCTGCATGCTGTGTTTGCGCGGGCAAAGTTAGCCCGCTCAAAGGAAACGGGGAAACGGCGGCCTCTGTTTATTCGCATTGCGCGGCGGCGCGGCTCCGGCAGGCGGGACGCGCAAAAAACCGCGGCGGCAGCCGGGAGCGTAAACATTTATTACGCTATATTTGTGTCCGAAAACCCGCCGCCGAAAAAGGCGGCGCGGAATGCCTGAGAAACGAACACCCGCACTCATGATAACAGCCGAGCAACTCAAAGAACTGCAGCAGCGCGCCGAAGACCTCGGCAGGTACATTGAAATCGACGCCAAGAGCATACAGCTTGAAGAAGAGAGGATCCGCGTCCGCGCCCCCGGCTTCTGGGACGACCCCCGCCGCGCCGAGCGGCAGATGAAAGAGGTGAAAGAGCTCGAGCGCTGGGTGGAAGGGTACAAGGAGGCGCGCTCCCTCATGGAGGAGCTTGCGCTCGCGTTCGACTTCCGCAAGGAAGGTATCCTTACGGACGACGCGGAAGTGGACAACGCTTACGCAAAAGCCGCCGAAAGCGTGGAAAGGCTGGAGCTGAAGAATATGCTGCGCCGCGAAGAGGACATAATGTCGTGCGTCCTCAAGATAAACTCCGGCGCGGGAGGGACGGAAAGCCAGGACTGGGCGGCGATGCTTATGAGAATGTACATGCGATACGCCGAGTCGCACGGATACAAGACAACGGTAAGCTACATTCAGAACGGCGACGAAGCGGGGATAAAGACGGTGACCCTGCAAATCGAAGGCGACTACGCCTACGGATACCTGAAAAGCGAAAACGGAGTGCACCGCCTCGTAAGAGTCTCCCCCTACAACGCGCAAGGCAAACGCATGACCTCATTCGCGAGCGTGTTCGCCACGCCTCTCGTCGACGACACCATCGAAGTGTTCGTCGACCCCGCGAAAATAAGCTGGGATCTGTTCCGCAGCGGCGGCGCCGGCGGGCAGAACGTGAACAAGGTGGAAACCGGCGTGCGGCTGCGCTACCAGTACAAAGACCCCGACACCGGCGAGGAAGAGGAGATACTGATTGAAAACACCGAAAGCCGCAAGCAGCTCGAAAACCGCGAGAACGCCATGCGGCTCCTGCGCTCGCAGCTCTACGACCGCGCGCTGCGGAAAAAGAAGGCCGAGCAGGAGAAAATCGAGGCAGGCAAGAAGAAAATCGAATGGGGAAGTCAGATACGCTCCTACGTGTTCGACGACCGCCGGGTGAAAGACCACCGCACCGGCTTCCAGACCGGCGACGTGGCGGGCACAATGGACGGCAAAATAGACGGCTTCATAAAAGCCTACCTCATGGCCTCCGCCGACAGCAAGGAAAACGTCTGAAACACGCAATAACCCAAAACCGACAGCCATGAGCCAGAACAGGAAAAGCAAAATCTCCGCCCGCGAAAAAAGGCAGGCGCGGCAGGCGCGCAAAGTCGTGAACGGCATATTCTTCGCGCTGATAATATTTGTCGTCATAATAGTGATTTTCGCGGCGATGTCCGCCGACTGACGCCCCGCCCCGCCTGCCCGGAGCCCCGCGGGAATCCCCTCGCGGAAACGCGCTGCGGCGGACGGCGGCACAACTACAGCACACATGCCTCGCGAGATAGAGCGCAAATTCATCGTCTGCGCGGAATACAAAAGCATGGCCGTCGCCGTCGAGCGCATACGGCAAGGCTACATCTGCAGCGGGAACGGCGCGGCGGTGCGGGTGCGCACGGCCGGCGAGCGAGCGTTCCTCACCATAAAAGGCCCGTCAGGCGACGGCGGCCTCTCGCGATACGAGTTCGAGAAAGAGATAACGCCCGCCGAAGCCGGCGAACTGTTCAAGCTGTGCGAGCCGGGCGTCATCGACAAGCTGCGCTACCGAGTGCCCGCCGGGAAACACGTCTTCGAAGTCGATGAGTTCGGCGGCGACAACGAAGGGCTGGTAATCGCCGAAGTGGAGCTCGCCTACCCCGGCGAGCCTTTCGAGCGCCCCCCGTTCTTAGGCCGCGAAGTGACGGGCGACGAGCGTTTCTACAACTCCCGCCTGCGCGAAAAGCCGTTCAAGCTGTGGAAAGACGGCGCGCCCGCCCCGCGCCCGCAATGACGCCCCGCAGCCTTCCTCCCCTCCCCTCAATCCCAATGCGCGGAACGCCCCAATGCGTTCCTGAAAACAGACAAGCCCTGCCCGCCGCGGCACACGATGTGCGGCGGCTATCGCGTAACACCTCCTCTCTTTGCGGACATCACCTCCTTTCTGCACAGAGCGCGACCTCCATTTTGCGTAAAGCCGCCTTTCTCTTGCGAAACGCGACATCCCTCCCGCGGAACGCAGCTTACCCTTTTGCAGAACGCCGCCTCCCTCTCGCATAACGCACCCTACATTCCGCCCTTTTGCCCTCCGGCGGCTTCAGGGCTGTTCCACGGCGGATTCCCCGTTTTTCGGAGGCGGTTCAGGGCGTGTTTCGCGGGCGGTTTGCGGGGGCGGAGGAGAGGCGTGTAGGCGGAAAGCGCAAAGGACGCAGACGGGGAGAGCGAAGGACACGGACAGAAAGCGCAAAGAGCGCGGGCGGGAAGTGGGCGGCTGCCCGTTGCATATTATTAATGAGTGTCCGCGCAAGGCGGCAGACGCGCCCCGCAAGGCTTCCCCTCCCACCTGCCATGCGGGAAAGCCGCGTGCCGTCATAATTGTATAATGCGCACCCGCCTTAAAAACGCCTCCCCGCCGCCTTATCCAGCCGCCCTCGCATCCTTATCCCGCCGCTGCGCATCCTTATTCCGCCGTCCCCGACCGTTCCGTTTCCCGCCCGCCTCCGCAAAACCAATCCGTCCTCTCGCACCCGCGAGGCGAAATGTGCCTCAAAACGCCATTCACCGCCTGCGAAAACGCGGGGAAAAAGCCCTTGCCTCGCGCCCTCGCAGCCTTATTCTGCTGTCTCGCACCCTTATCCCGTCGCCCACATTCGCTCTGTTTTTCCGCCCGCCGCCGCGAAACCGCGCCGTTCTCCCGCACCCGCAAACCGGCCCTGCGGCCTTCGCAAACCAAAGCGCATCCATAATGGAAACGCGGGGGAAACATTAGACAAAGGAAGCCCCTCCTTAGCCCGCATTCTCGCATCCTTGTCCGCCGCCGGAACCCACTGAAACCATCGCATCCTTATTCTGCCGCCCGCGCCCCGCACGCCGTCGTCCTTACGGAAGCGAGGCAGGGGGGGCGCCGCGGTTTCGGAAAAGGGGGCGCGTTTTTCTTGCCGGAAAACCCTGTTGTCGTCAAAAAACGATAATTTTGCTTATAAAGAACAAAATCCATGAGTCGTACTGTAAAAACCAGACAGGACAAGATTGACGACTGCGACAGGAAAATCCTCGGCATCATAGCGCGGGACGCGCGCGTCCCGCTTAAAGACGTGGCGAAGGCGTGCGGGATGTCGCGCGCGGCGGTTCACCAGAGGGTTCTGCGCATGACGGAGTGCGGGGCGATAACCGGCTCGCGCTATGAGGTGAGCCCGGAGAGCGCGGGCTACAACACGTGCGCCTACGTAGGCATAACGCTTGACAGCGGCTCGCGCTACCAGAGCGTAGCGGAGCGTTTCAGCCAAATACCGGAGATAGTGGAATGCCACTTCACCACCGGGCCGTACACTATGCTCGTGAAGCTTTACGCGCACGACAACGCGCATCTGATGGCGCTTCTCAAGCACGGGATTCATGAGATAGACGGCGTGATTTCCACCGAGACGCTCATCTCCCTCGAACAAAGCATAAGCAAGCCTCTGCCCGTAGAGCGCGGGCAGGGCGGATGAAAGGATGGAGCTTTATTTCAAAGGCCTCATAGTGGGCGCGTTCACCTTTACCCTGATAGGGGTATTGCACCCCATAGTGATAAAGACTGAATACCACTTCGGCGTGAAAGCGTGGCGGGCATTCCTGCTTGCGGGCGTGGCCGCCCTTGCCGCGGCGCTGCTCGTGGAGGACACCGTAGTCAGCTCCATGCTCGGCGTGACGGCCTTCTCGTCGTTCTGGTCGATAAAGGAGCTGTTCGCGCAAAGGCGGCGGGTTCAGAAGAACTGGTTTCCGAAGAACCCCAAGCGGAAATATTAAAACGTAACGGCATGGAAGACATCCCCGCTTTCGGCGCGTTCGACACAGAGGCGCGCTACAACGCGCTCCAGAGCCGCCCCTGCGCGAAAGAGCCGCGCCCTATTATTATAGTGACCGGCAACTGCGACGGCGACGGCTGCAAACTCGCCGAGGGCTACATCCGCAGCGTAACGGAGGCGGGGGGGGTGCCGCTGGTGCTGCCGCCGACGGACGACGGGGAGGCGATGCTCGCCGCGCTTCGCAGGGCTGATGCCGTAGTGCTTTCGGGCGGCGGCGACATCAATCCGCTTTTCTACGGAGAGCAGCCCGTGCCGCGTCTGGGCGCGATAAACGGACGGCGCGACGCGGGCGAGCTCCTCCTGGCGCGGCTGGCCTGCGACAGGCAGATGCCCGTGCTCGGAATCTGCAGGGGCATGCAGGTGCTTGCCGCCGCGCTCGGCGGAACGGTAGTGCAGGATCTGGAGACGCAATATGAAGCACCGGGACGGATACTGAAACATTCCCAAGACGCCGCCCGTCATGTGCCGACCCACACAGTGGATTTGAGAGAAGGCTCGCTGATAAGCAGGATTTTCCGAACCACGCGCCTGTACGTCAATTCCTTTCACCATCAGGCGGTACGTTCCGCAGGACACAGGCTGGAAGCCTCCGCCTATGCTCCCGACGGAGTGACGGAAGCCGTGGAAAGCTCCGAACACAAACCGCTGCTCGGCGTACAGTGGCATCCCGAATGCTTCGCCCTCGCCGGCGACAACTCGATGCTGCCGCTTTTCGAGTGGATTGTTAAAGAAGCGGCAGATTACAGGGCGGCGCGCCGCTTCCATGAGCGCAATCTTACGCTCGACACACATTGCGACACCCCGTCGCTCTTTTCCGAAGGCGCGAGTTTCGCAGACCGCAGCCCGCGGGTCCTTGTCGATTTGCGCAAAATGGAAGAGGGCGGGCTTGACGCCGTAATAATGGCGGCTTATCTGCCGCAAGGGCCGCGGGACGAAGCCTCGCTTCTCGCGGCCACACACAAAGCCGACAGCATTCTCGCACGCATCAAGACGGCTGCGGACAAGGCGCAGGGTGCGGAGTTCGCCCGCACGCCGCAGGAGCTTCATGATCTGAAACGCGAAGGGAAACGAGCCATAATGGCGGGAATAGAGAACGGCTACGCCATAGGCCGCGACCTGAGCAACATAGAACGCTACCGCCGCGAAGGAGTGGTGTACCTGACGCTATGCCATAACGGCTGCAACGACATTTGCGACTCGGCTTCCGCAACGGCTTCCGCAACGGCTGAGGAGCACAACGGCGTAAGCGCTTTCGGCGAAAAGGCAATCCGCGAAATGAACCGCACCGGCATGATGGTAGACCTGTCGCACGCCAGCGAGAAGAGCTTTTATGACGCTTTGGAGATAAGCCGGCTTCCCGCGGTTTGCTCGCATTCTTCGTCACGCTCCCTTTGCGGCCATCCGCGCAACCTGACGGACGACCAGCTGCGCGCGCTTTCGCGCAAGGGAGGCGTGACGCAAGTCACCTTTTACAAGGAGTTCCTGCGTTCCGGCGGCGAGGCTTCCATAATTGACGCCGTTGAACATATCGAAAAGGTGGCTGCCGTGGCAGGGGTGGAGCATGCGGGAATAGGCTCCGACTTTGACGGCGGAGGCGGTGTGCCGGGTATAGCCTCGGCTTCCGAGATGCTGAACCTCACCCGCCTGCTGCTGCGGAAAAGATTCAGCGAAAAAGACCTCGCCCTTATTTGGGGGGGCAATTTCCTGCGCGTAATGCAGCAGGTGCAGGATGCCGCGGCGGACATATATTGAACGCTTTGACCGCCCCGCAAGCTGAGATCCGTGAAAGGCTTTTACCATAGCATGAGATGAAAAAATCGAAGAAGTTCCTGAAAGCGGCGGCTGTGGCCGCGGCGGCGTTGGTTCCGTGCGCCCTCCTGCTCACCGCGCTTCTGCCCGGCGGCGGTTCGGCGGGGGAATCAGCCGAAGAGAACGGCGCGGCCGTCGTCCCGCAGTTCGACGCCGACAGTGCATATGCCTGCATCGTGGCGCAATGCGGCTTCGGTCCGCGTGTGCCCGGCTCGGAAGCCCACAAGCGTTGCGGAGAGTACATCGTGTCGCGCTTCCAGGCTATCGGACTTGCCGTCGTGGAGCAGCGCATGAATCTCACAGCGTATGACGGCACTGTCTTAGAATGCCTTAATGTCTTCGCTTCCTCGGATACAGCCGCCAAGCGGCGCATTCTTATCACCGCGCACTGGGACAGCCGCCCTTGGGCGGACAACGACCCCGACGAGGGAAACCGCAGGAAGCCTGTGCCGGCCGCCAATGACGGGGCGAGCGGAGTTGCGGTGATGATGGAACTGGCAAGGGCGGTAGCGGAGCAGAAGCCCGCGGCAGGAGTGGACTTCGCGTGCTTTGACGCTGAGGATTATGGCGTTGCCCAGTGGGACGAGGCTGGTTATCCCGGCGATATGTCGTCAAGCTGGTGTCTCGGGTCGCAATATTTCGCGACAAATCCGCCCTACGAGGGTTACAGCCCCCTTTTCGCGGTGAATCTCGATATGGTAGGCGGGAAAGGGGCGTATTTCTATCAGGAGGGATACTCTGCTAATATGGCTTCCTCTGTTGTAGAAAAAGTGTGGACAGCCGCCGAGAAAGCCGGCTGCGGCAGCGTTTTCCCCAGACAGCCCGGCGGATATGTCACGGACGACCATCTGCCGCTCATGCGGCTTGCAGGCATACCCGCAGCCGACATCATCCCATATTACCCCAATTACGCCAGCAGCTTCGGCCCTACGTGGCACTCGCTTGCCGACACGCCGGACAATATCGACCGCAACACCCTGAAAGCCGTAGGCCAGACAATGCTGCAACTGATTTACAATGAATGAAAGCGGCACGACAATGAAGACGATAAACGAAATACAAGACGAAATAATCGAAGATTTTTCCTGCCTTGACGACTGGATAGACCGCTACCAGATGCTGATTGATATGGGCGGCGGGCAGGAGCCGCTACCAAACAGCGACAAGATCGAATCCAACCTTATAGACGGCTGCCAAAGCCGCGTATGGCTTGTGTGCGACAACCGCGACGGCCGCCTTTACTTCCGTGCCGAAAGCGATGCGCTGATAGTAAAAGGCATAGTCGCCCTTCTCGTGAGAGTGCTTTCCGGACACACGCCCTCCGAGATTCTCGCCGCCGACCTGTACTTCATTGACAGAATAGGCCTGCGCGAACACCTCTCGCCCACGAGGAGCAACGGCCTGCTCGCCGTGCTGAAACGGATGCGTGCCTTTGCCGCGGTGTTTCAAGCCGCCGCAGAGCGGATGTAAAGGGATCTTGCAGCCGGTGGCATCGGAAAGCTGCCAAATTGTTGCAGTAGTGGCCGTGCGTCTTTTTCAAGCCAAAAAGAAACGGAACCATACCTTTAAGGCTTGCATGATAGAGAAACAACACTCCTCTTTATGTCGAAGCCGAACGGCACACGAAGAGAACGGCACTTCCCGGATTTGCGAAGAGGTTCTCGGACGGGGACAGCGCGGCAGGCGTTCCGGCAACGGCGAGGACGGCAATGGCAAGGACGGCAACGGCGAGGACGGCGGGAACAGGCCGAAAAGCGCGGCGCGTAAAGATTCCCGCGACCTACAGGAAACCGCCGCAGACCGCTGAAACCGCCGCCCATACCTGCTGAAAACCGTCCTCGCCGCCCATTCGCAAGACAAGCGCACTCCCTTAGCGAGACGGGGTAAACCTTAGAAACAGGAAGTCCCCGCCCGTGTGCCTTTCGTCCCCTCCTGCAACTGTTCCGTTTTTCGCACGTGCCGTCACGCTTTACGTCCGCGTCCGCTTTAATTTCCTCTCGCACCCGCGAAACCAGTCCTTTTTCTCGCACCCGCGAAGCGGCGGATGCTCCGCAAGCCGCTCTTGCATCCTTGCCCCGTGTCTTCGCATCCTTACCCTACCCCCGCGCCCGCTCCGTTTCCCGCCCGTCCCCGCAAAACCAATTCGTACTCTCGCACCCGCAAGTCAAAGCCCGTCCCACGAACCGCCTGCGCCGCCTATCAGCAAGACAGACGCACCCTTTAGCGAGACAGAGGAAAGCCTTAGAAACGGGAAGTCCCGCCTTATCCCGCGCTCCCGCATCCTTGTCCTGCCGCCGTGACTGCTCCGCCTCCCGCCCGCGTGCCTTTCGTCCCCTCCTGCAACCGTTCCAGTTTTCGCACGTATCGTTACGCTTTACGTCCGCGTCCGTTCTGTTTTCCTCCCGCCCCCGCGAAACCAGTCCTTTTTCTCGCACCCGCGAAGCGACGGATGCCCCGCAAGCCGCTATCGCATCCTTGTCCTGCGTTTTGCATCCTTGCCCCGCGCCTTCGCATCCTTATCCTGCCGCTGAAACCCGCTGGAAACGGTGTCCGCGAGGTCTCGAAAAGCGGGTTTCGCAACTTATTGATAATCAAAGGTTATAAGAAAATGCCTATTGTCTTATAATCTCATGTCAACTCTCATATAAGACAATTTTGAG
>CAZLLM010000008.1:0-10385 GCA_964560405.1 uncultured Prevotella sp. | reverse complement strand
GCCGGGAAGCGCCGCCGGAGGGCGCGGGGAAGGCCGTCTTGCGCCTTGTGGCGAAGAAAACCTGCGGCTCCGCGCAATAAGAACGGCCTTGCGGAGTTATAATAACGCTTATGCGCATAAAAGCATTCCTGATAGTGGCCGCCGCCGGATGCCTGTCGGCCGGCGCGCAGTACGACCCAGCCTACACGCACTACTGGATGATGGAGCCGTCGTTCAACGCCGGAGCCGCGGGCAAGGACGACATGCTCAACATCACCGCCGTCTACTCGATGCAGATGACAGGGTTCAGCAACGCGCCCAAGACGATGTACGCCGCCGCCGACATGCCGCTGATAATACTCCGCCGCCGGCACGGCATAGGGCTGCTGTTCCAGAACGACGAGGCGGGGCTCTTCTCGCACAAGCGCTTCTCCGCGCAGTATGCGTTCCACGTCGAGAAGCTCTTCGGCGGCAAGCTCGGCATAGGCGTTCAGGCCGACCTGATAAGCGAGCAGTTCGACGGCTCGAAGGCCGACGTGGAAGACGCCAACGACCCCGCCATCCCAGCGTCGAAAGTGAACGGGGCGAAAGTGGACATGAGCGCGGGCGTACACTACCGCCACAGGAACTGGTACGCCGGGTTCTCTGTGGCGCACATCCTCGCGCCCACTGTCACGCTCGGCGAGACGAACAAGGAGGACATCAGCCGCACTTATTATCTGACGGGGGAATACAATATAAGGCTGCGCAATCCGTTTATCTCAATACACCCCTCCACGCTGTGCATGTACGACGGCAGCGACCTGAGGGCCTCCGTAGGGGGGCGCGTGGAGTTCAGCCGCGAAAGGAAGTCGCTGTTCGCGGGGGCGGCGTGGACGCCCGAGCATTCGGCTGCGGCGTACATAGGGGGGCTGTTCCACGGGATAAACCTGAGCTACTCCTACGAGGCTTACACCTCGGTGCCCGGCCTGCGGAGCGGGGCGCACGAGATTATCCTGAAATACCAGATGAACCTGAATTTGTATAAGAAAGGGCGCAACCGGCACAAGAGCGTGCGCTTCCTGTAAACACAAAATATGACCGCTACCAAAATGCAAAAGGCAATATCCGCGGCGGCCGCGATGGTCGCCGCCGCATCCCTCACCTCGTGCTTCAGCAGCCGCAGCGCCTCGGGCGGCGGGGGCGAAGTGGTGGGACAGAAAGGCCAGGCCGTCGCAGAGCCCGCGCCCTACGGCATGGTGCGAGTGCCGCGGGGATACCTGAAAGCGGGGCTCGAGGAGCAGGACAGCCTGTGGGGGAACGTGATACCCGGAAAGGAGATCTCGGTGGACGGCTTCTGGATGGACCAGACCGAAGTGACCAACTCCATGTACAGGCAGTTCGTCTGCTGGGTGCGCGACAGCATAATCCGCGAGCGGCTCGCCGACCCGTCCTACGGGGGCGACGAGACCTACAAGATAGAGGAGGACGAGTACGGCGAGCCCGTCACGCCCCACCTCAACTGGAAAAAGCCCATCCCCTGGCGCAAGCCCACCGAAGACGAGGAACGCGCGATAGAAAGCGTTTACACCTACCATCCCATCGAAGGCACGCGGATGCTCGACGCGAAGCAGATGAACTACCGCTACGAAGTGTTCGACTACGGGAAGGCCGCGATGAGGAAATACCGGCTCAACCCGGAAGAGCGCTCCCTCGACACCGACAACCCGGCCGGCGCGGGCGAGGCTGTGATGATTTCGAAGGACACGGCCTTTGTAGACGACGACGGCAACATAGTGCGCCAGACCATCACGCGGCCCCTTTCGAGCCTTTACGATTTCCTGAACACATACATCGTGAACATCTATCCCGACACCACGTGCTGGGTGAACGACTTCCCCAACGCGAACAACGAGGTGTACATGAGGACGTACTTCTCCTCGCCTTCATACAACGACTACCCGATAGTGGGCGTAACATGGGAGCAGGCTAACGCTTTCTGCGCGTGGAGGACGGAATACCTTCTCGGAGGGCTGGGGCCGGAGGCCCGCAACATACAGCGGTACCGGCTGCCCACCGAAATAGAATGGGAATATGCCGCCCGCGGAAAGGAAGGCAATCCCTTCCCGTGGAAACAAAACGACATGAAGAACGAGGACGGATGCTTCTACGCCAACTTCAAGCCCGACAGAGGCAACTACACCGAAGACGGGAACCTGATAACCTCGAAAGCGGGCATTTACGGCGCCAACTCCAACGGCCTTTTCGACATGGCGGGCAACGTGGCCGAATGGACAAGCACCGTGTACACCGAAGCAGGCGTAAGAAGCATGAGCGACCTTAACCCGGAACTCTCCTACAACGCGGCGAAGGAAGACCCCTACCGGCTGAAAAGGAAAAGCGTAAGAGGAGGCTCGTGGAAAGACCCCGAATCGTTCATACGCTCCGCATGGAGAACATACGAATACCAGAACCAGCCTCGCTCGTATATCGGATTCCGCTGCGTACGCTCTTTCGCTGGCTCCACAAACACCGACAAGACTAACAAATAGCGACAATACGACATGGCAACCGGCAGCATAAACATAGTGACGCGCATGCAGCGCTGGATGGACAGCGTCCCCGGACAGACGTTCCTCAACTACGCCTACTCGTGGGGCGCGTCGATAGTGATACTCGGCGCGCTATTCAAGCTCACCCACATCTACGGAGCCGACCTCATGCTTTTCATCGGCATGGGCACGGAAGTGGTGGTGTTCTTCCTTTCCGCTTTCGACAGGCCTTTCACCCGCAACGACGAAAGCCTTGACCTGCATGAGGAAGGCGCGGATGCGGAAGAAGATGAAGACGTAGATGTAGAAGAGACAGACGGCGCGGAAGAAGGAAACGCTCCCGCCGCAGGCGCCACAGTGATAATAGGCGGAGGCATCGCCGCGGGAGGGGGAAGCGCGCCCGTAGGCGGCATGGCAGGAGGCGTTGCAGGCTCTGCGGCCGCCGCGTCAGTGATGCCGGGCGGCGCGGTAGTCGTCGGAGCAGGCGCGGCGGCCGTGGCCGACGCGGAAAACGCCGCCAGCCCGGAACTCGCGGAAGCTACGCAAAGCTACGTGGACAAACTGAAAGACCTCACCGAAGTGCTTGCCAAAGTGGAAGAGCAAAGCCGCAAGCTGGCATCCGACAGCGAAGAGATGGCCAACCTCAACAGGACGCTTACCGGCATAAACACCGTTTACGAACTCCAGCTGAAAAGCGTGAGCGCACAGATAGGGACAATTGACAAGATAAATGAACAGACGCGCCGCATGGCAAGTCAGATTGAAGAGCTCAACGGAGTCTACAGCCGCATGATAAAAGCCCTTACCGTGAATATGCGCACGGCGGCCGCGGCGCAGCACGGCGCGGGCGACAGTGCCTGACTGCCGCGGAATGGCGCATCCGGTCTGCGCAGACGGCATCCGGACAAGATGGAGACACAATCGGACGAACCCGGAAACATACTAAATAAGAAGCCCCGACCGCAATGGGAATAAAAAGAAAGCCTATATCGCCGCGGCAGAAGATGATCAACCTGATGTACATCGTGCTGCTCGCGATGCTTGCGCTTAATGTGTCGAGCGACGTACTCAACGGCTTCACCCTCGTAGACGACAGCATAAACCGCACCACAGAAGGCACAGCCTCGGAAAACGCCGCCATCTACCGCAACTTTGACGAGCAGATGAAAGCCAACCCCGTTAAAGTGAAGCAATGGTTCGATAAGGCTCTTCAAGTGCGTGCCATGAGCGACTCGCTGTACGGCTACGCCGAAAGGCTTAAACAAGACATTGTGGCGCACGCGGACGGCAAGGACGGCGATGTGCGCGACATAAAGAACAAGGAAGACCTCGAAGCCTCCGCTTACGTAATGCTCAACCCTCGCAGCGGGCAGGGGCAGCGGCTTTACGAGGCCGTAAACAGCTATCGGACGCAGATACTCGCCATGATAACCGACCCCGAACAGATTTCCATAATCAACAACAACCTGTCCACGCAGACACCCTCTGGCAAGAACCCGCTCGGCAAGAACTGGCAGCAGTATATGTTCGAAAGTACGCCCGCAGCCGCAGCCGTAACCATCTTGAGCAAATTGCAAAGCGACGTGCGGTACGCCGAAGGGGTCGTGCTTCACACTCTCGTGTCGAACATCGATGTGAAAGACGTGCGCGTCAACGAACTCAGCGCGTTTGTCATACCTAATTCTAATACTATAGTACAAGGAGGCCGGTTCAGTGCGCATATAATCATGGCCGCGGTCGACACGACCATGCGCCCGTCAATCTATGTCGGAGGCCGTAAAGTCGATTCGCCGGGAGGCCTTTACGAATTCGTATGCAGCCGCACCGGCGACTTCGATTTTTCCGGATACATCGAAATGCAGAACGGCTCCGGCAACACCGTCCGCCGCGAGTTCAGCCAGAAATATACCGTAGTGGCTCCAACAGCCACCGTGTCGGCAGACCTCATGAACGTGCTCTACGCCGGTTATGACAATCCCATGAGCGTTTCCGTGCCCGGCGTGCCTCTCAACAAAATAGGCGTATCCATGAGCGGCGGCTCCCTTAAGCCAGCAGGCGAAGGCAAATACATCGCCTCGCCTGCCGCAGTAGGCGAAGATGCCGTCATAACCGTCACCGCACAAATGGAAGGCCGCAGCCAGGAAATGGGGAAATTCACGTTCCATGTACGCAAGCTCCCCGACCCGACCGCATATATAGCTTACAAAGACGAACAGGGAAACCCAGCCAACTACCGAGGCGGCACACCTATTACCAAAGCGCAGCTGATGGGAACGCAGGGAATAGGAGCGGCGATAGACGACGGGCTTCTCAACATATCATTTAAGGTGCTCGGATTCGAAACCGTTTTCTTCGACAATATGGGGAACGCCGTCCCGGAAGTGTCCGACGGCGCGGACTTCACCGAACGCCAGCGCGAAATGTTCAGGCGGCTGCCGCGGGGACGGAGGTTCTACATCTCAAGAGTGAGAGCCACAGGGCCTGACGGCATAGAACGCCGCTTGCCGCAGTCGCTCGAAGTAATAGTGAATTGACGCACAGCAACTGAAATAAAATAATACACTCCTATCGGCATGAAACGCACAATATTCCTCATATCCATGCTTTGCGCCGTTCTGGCCTTAGAAGCGCAGAACCCCTCGCGCAGCAAAACCGACGGCAGCGGTGCGGCTCTTACCGTAAGACGCGAAAGAGCCGTTTCCGGCAAGAAGGAAAGCAAGCCAGATAAAGACAAGGCTGCGACTGAGGCGGAGAAGAACAAGACCGAAAGAGACAAATCCGTCCGGCAGAAAGAAGACGCCTCCGCCGCGAAAGAAAACGCTGCCGCGGATGCCGCTCCGGCCGCAACGTCCGCCGACGCACAGGATGGCGACACCATGAAAAGGCCGCGTTTTCTGCCGCGCCGTGCGGCCGTGCAGCAGGAAGCCAAACCGCAAGATGACCGGGCGCAGCTCTATTTCCCCACAGCGTCAGACATGCCAGACGGAGTGGTCTGGCGGCGCGATATATACCGCGCCCTCGACCTCACAAAGGACGAAAATGCCACGCTTTACTACCCGCTTGAACAGCAAGGCGACCAGATAAACCTCTTCACCTACCTCTTCAAACTAATACTGCGCGGAGAGATAAAAGCCTATGACTACACGCTCAACGGCAGCGAGAACTTCGGTACAGCCAACCAAGTCAAGGCGAAAGACCTCATGGACCGCTACCATATTTACTATGAAAGCAAGGACGGCCGCATGAGAGTCTCCGACACCGACCTCCCTGCCGCCGAAGTCTTGGAATATTTCATCAAGGAAAGCGCGTATTACGACCAGCACACCGCTTCCTATCACACTAAGGTCACCGCGCTTTGCCCCGTATTGAAGCGAGCTGGAGAGTTCGGCGGAGAAACTGCGAGCTACCCTATGTTTTGGGTGAAATACAGCGACATCTCGCCGTTCCTCGCCAAACTTCCTCTTACCGGCAGCAACTACAACAATGCCGCAGGCATGAGTGCTGACGATTACTTCGCCATGAACTGCTATGACGGCAAAATCTACAAGACCAACAACCTGCAAGGGAAAGCGCTGGCCAATTACTGCCCCACTGACTCAGCGATGTCCCGGGAACAAGCGCGAATCGAGAAGCAGCTCGCAGACTTCGAGAAGAACATCTGGGGGGAAGATTCTACCGCACGGGCGGCTAAAGACTCCGCATCCTTGGCCGCAGACGCCGGCGGCGGGAAAGTGAAGCAAAAGAAGCGCGGCCTCTTCTCGTCGCGCCGCAAATCGTCCGGCAGCTCCGCGGAAAACAAACAGTCCTCCGGAAAAGGCTCGTCCTCATCGCCCGCCCGCGTTTCCGTGCGCCGCGAGCGCCACTGACAATCCTCTCTATGTCTATTCATAACTTGAAGCGCATCCGACGCAACGCGGGGCAGGTACGGCAAAATACGGAATAACGCCGTAAAACCCTCCGTGCATCAAGTGAACGTCGTGCGGCTTGCGCCGCGGTGCACAGGAAAGCGGCGCGGAATATAATAAAATGCCGTGTCCGCGGCGCAAGACTGAAAATCAGAGCCTGCAAGATGAAAGAGCTCGTATTCGTAACCAACAACCCCCACAAGCTCGCCGAAATCCGCGCAATCCTTGGCGGAAAGGTGAGAGTGCGCAGCCTTTCCGACATAGGCTGCAACACCGACATTCCCGAAACAGCCGACACACTTGAAGGCAACGCCCTGATAAAGGCGCGTTACGTCTATGAACACTATAACGCAGACTGCTTCGCCGACGACACGGGACTGGAAGTTCGCGCCCTCGGCGGAATGCCCGGCGTGCGCACCGCGCGATATGCGTTTCCCGACCGGCAAGACACCGAAGCGAACATCGCAAGGCTTCTCCGCGAAATGGAAGGTAAGAGCGACCGCCACGCAAGGTTCCGCACCGTAATAGCACTTGTGGAGAACGGCGAAGAGCGTCTGTTCGAAGGCATAGTGGAAGGCGAAATCACCGCCGCGAAACAAGGCACGGGAGGCTTCGGCTACGACCCCGTATTCGCGCCTTCGGGAACAGGCATGACTTTCGCGCAGCTCGGCGACAGCATAAAGAACACCATGAGCCACCGCGCCCGCGCCGCCGAAGCCCTCGCCCAGCATCTCGGCAAAGAATAATTGACACAACCACAAAAAACGCCGCACATGAGAAAAACCGCAATAACGCTGCTCGCCATGACACTGGCCGCGCCGGCGGCTTTCGCCGACGGCCGGTGGACATATTACGCCGCCTACCACAACGCGCTGCAGAACATCCCCGTGGGCGATGCTGTGTTCTCGCTGTGCGACGGCTCGATATTCTCCTACTCGCCCGGCGACTCCGAAGTGAGAACCTACGACAAAACCAACGGACTCAGCGACGTGAACATCAAGCTCATGGCCTACTGCAAGGAAGAGGCCTGCCTGATACTCGTTTACAGCAATTCCAACATCGACCTTTTCTATCCCGAGAGCGGCGAGACGCTCAACATACCCCAATACATGAACAGCTCCCTCGCCGACAAGACCATCAACGACCTGTCTGTTTCGGGCAGCTTCGCATATCTCGCCACAAACATGGGCGTGTCGGTGCTCGACATAGCGCGCGGGGAGTTCCGCGACACTTACCGGCTGGATAAAGCCGCAAGCTCCTGCGCATACGCCGCCGGCAAGATTTACGCCTCCACAAGCAGCGGGCTTATCGCGGGGGACACCGGCGACAACCTGCTCGACGCTTCGAAATGGAAAAGCGCCAGCCCGAAAACATTCAGGAAGCTCCGCTCCTTGGGCGGCGGCATTTACGGCGCGGCCGAAGCCCTTTTCAAAATCGACCCCGCCACAGGCGAAGCGTCGCTTGCGGCGGGCGGGCAGCCCGCATACCTCAACGCCGACGACGGCGCGACGCTCATCTGCGGCAACGAAAATACAGTGAACATCATAGACCAGTCGGGCGGGCTCACGACCATACGGCAGAGCAACCCGTTCAAATACCTCTCGCTCGCCTCCG
This sequence comes from uncultured Prevotella sp., assembly GCA_964560405.1. Classification (GTDB taxonomy): domain Bacteria; phylum Bacteroidota; class Bacteroidia; order Bacteroidales; family Bacteroidaceae; genus UBA6398. The sequence continues at coordinate 2,356 of CAZLLM010000008.1, read as the reverse complement.
GCACATACTGGGCAAGCTGCGGATACGAAGGGCTGCGCCCGTACCGCGCCGACAGCGCGGGAAACCTCAAACCGGCAGGCGAGGCTGTAAGCATAAACAGCCCTATACGCAACTACTGCGCGCACATGACGATGACTCCCGCTAACCGCCTGCTCGTGGCCGGAGGGCTGTTCAACTACAACAGGCTTTATTACGAAGGCACGCTTTACAGCCGCGAAAACGGACACTTCACCAATTTCGAGGATTCAGTCTCGCAATACACTTCAATGCCATACCGAAACCTTACAGGCATCGCTGAAGACCCCGAAGACCCCGCGCACCATTTCGCCACGTCCAGCGAAACGGGATTGTACGAGTTCCGCGACGGGAAATACGTCGCGCATTACGACCACAGCAACTCCGGGCTGACATCCGGACTTCCCGGCGACGCACGACCCTATATGTACGTCTGCCTCACCGCTCCCGTCTTCGACTCGGAGGGGAACCTATGGATGTTCAACAACGAAACCGACACCGTAATAAAGGTGAGGATGAAAGACGGGAGCTGGCAGAGAATCTACATCGACGCGGTAAAGAAATACCCCACTTTCGACCATCTGGTGTTCGACCGCGCAGGACGCGCATGGTTCACCCACCGCCGCACAACCGCCTCGCACCACGCCGGAGTGGGCTGCCTTGACTATAACGGCACGATAGCCGACGGCGGCGACGACAAAAGTTATTTCCGCTACAACTTCGTAAACCAAGACGGCACTTCCTACAATCCCAACACCGTCGATGCCATAGCCATCGACAACGACGGCAGCATCTGGGTGGGCACGATCGAGGGGCCTTTCGTTATAACAAACCCCGACGGCTTCATGGACGGCGGCTTCACGTTCACACAGATGAAAGTGCCGCGCAACGACGGCTCCGGATACGCCGACTATCTGCTCACAGGCGTCCCCGTCACGGCCATAGCCGTCGACGCGGCAAACCGCAAGTGGATCGGCACCAGCGGCAGCGGGCTCTACCTGATAGGGGCTGACAACATCGAGACAATAAGCCACTTCACCGCTGGCGACTCGCCGCTGGTGAGCGACAACATCCTCTCGCTCGCCATCGACGGCAAGACGGGCGAAGTGATGATAGGCACCGACGCGGGCCTTATGGGATATCGGAGCGAGGCGGCCGCAGTGTCCGGCAAGATAAGCGACGACGACCTGAAAATTTACCCCAACCCCGTGCGCCCCGACTTCTACGGCGACGTTACCATAGGCGGGCTCCCCGACGGGGCGGAAGTGAAGATAGCCACTACGGGAGGGCAGGTCGTAGTGTCGGGAAAGGCCGCCAACGGAGAGTTCAAGTGGGACGTGCGCGACGCAGGCGGCAACGACGTGGGCGCAGGCGTTTACTTCGTGCTCGTATCGGCGGCAGGCGGCGGCAGCGCCCGCGGGCGGATAGCCGTGATAAGATGACGGCGCGGCATGGTCCCGATCCCCTGTCCTAACGCTTTCACGGCGGTGCGCTGGTTCTTCGCCCTGTCGCTCGTGCTCTTCCACGGCTGCGCCGCGACAGGGCATGCCTACGGATGGATTGACCCCCGCTCCATTGTCGACGCTTTCTTCGTGATGAGCGGAATGCTCACCTGCAACAGCTACATGCTTCGCCCCGGCCCCAAAGGCTTCTTCCTCCGGCGCCTGCGCAAGATAGCCCCGCCATACGCGGCGGTCGTGCTCTCGGCGGCGGCAGGCGGCGTGTTCCTCACAACGCTCGGCGCGAGAGAGTACCTCACCAGCCCGGACACACTGAAATACGTCGCCGCCAACCTCGCGTTCCTCAATTTCCTCGCGCCGGAACTGCCCGGAGTCTTCGGGTCGAACACTTTCGCGGCTGTGAACCCCGCCCTCTGGACCATGAAAGTGGAAGTGGCCTTCTACGCCCTGCTGCCGGCTCTCGTCGCGCTCATGCGCCGATTTGGGGGGGGGCGCGTGCTGGCTGCGGCCTACCTGCTCTCGGCCGCGTGGAACGTCGCCTTCGCCTGCCTGCACCAAAGCGCGGGCGGCGGGATGTACGACGAGCTGCGCCGCCAGCTGCCCGGACAGATGATGTACTTCGCCGCGGGGATGGCAGCCGCGCGGCTCTGGCCCGCCATCATGCGGCGGCGGTACGCCGCCCTCGCCTGCGGCATGGCGGTGTGGGCCCTGGCCTTACGCTTCCCCGTCCTGAGCCCGGCACGGCCCGCCGCAATCGCCGCCGCGCTCACCGTCATCGCTTTCGGCAGCCCCCGCCTGGCGCGCCTCTCCGCCCTCGCGCCGAACCTCACCTTCGAAGTCTACCTGCTCCACTGCCCCGTCATCCAGACCCTCGCCGCCGC
>CAZLLM010000007.1:0-10584 GCA_964560405.1 uncultured Prevotella sp. | reverse complement strand
AGAATCAAAACACTCTTATATGAGAGTTGACTCGAGATTATAAGAGAGTTGGACAAGCCCCCGCAGAGCCTCCCGCAGGCGGCGGGGAAAGGCGGGCGGAAGCGCGGCGGCGGGGGCGAAAAAAACGGGGGCAGGCTTCCGCTGCCTGCCCCTCGCCGCTTCCCCGCCGGGTGGGTAGTGGGGTTCGAACCCACGACCTTCAGAACCACAATCTGACATTCTAACCAGCTGAACTATACCCACCGTGCCGGCCCGCGCTTCAGGCGCAAGCCCTGCCGAAGCGTGGCAAAAGTAAGAGTTTTCCGCGATACGGCAAAACAAACGGCGCGCATTTTCCGCGCAGGCGGAGGGAGGGCGCCCCGCGGGCGGCCGCCGCCTGTCGGATTTATTCAGTAACTTTGGCGCGGAGGAAGATGAAAGAGTTCGAGTTAGTTTCGCCGTACAAGCCGACGGGCGACCAGCCGGAGGCCATATCAAGGCTCACGCAAGGCGCGAGGGAGGGGCTGCCGGGGCAGGTGCTGCTGGGGGTCACGGGGTCGGGCAAGACGTTCACCGTGGCCAACGTGATAGCCAACCTCGGGCGGCCCACGCTTGTGCTGAGCCACAACAAGACGCTCGCGGCGCAGCTGTACGGCGAGTTCAAGCGCTTCTTCCCGCGCAACAGCGTGGAGTATTACGTGTCGTATTACGACTACTACCAGCCGGAGGCTTACATCCCCTCGACCGACACATACATCGAGAAAGACCTCGACATCAACGAGGAGATCGACAAGCTCAGGCTGTCTGCCCTATCGGCGCTGCTGTCGGGCAGGCGCGACGTGATTGTGGTGTCGTCGGTGTCGTGCATTTACGGCATGGGCAACCCCGCCGCGTTCTACCGGAACGTGGTTGAGATAGCGCGCGGCGGCGCCGTGGGGCGGAACACGTTCCTGAAACGCCTCATCGACAACCTTTACGTGCGCAACGACTTCGAGCCCAAGTCAGGAGAGTTCCGCGTGAAAGGCGAGACCGTCGACGTGATGCTCGCCTACGACGACATCATGCTGCGGGTGTCGTTCTGGGACGACGAGGTAGCGGAGATAGAGGAGCGCGACCCCGCGACGGGCAGGCTGTCAGAGCGTTTCGAAAGGTACAGGATCTACCCCGCGAACCTTTTCGTCACCGACCCGGGCGCGGCGGAGGGCGCCATGACCGAAATCAGGAAGGATCTTGCCGCGCAGAAGGCCCTCTTCGAGCGCGAGGGGAAATTCACCGAGGCTCGACGGCTGGAGGAAAGGGTGAACTACGACCTCGAGATGATACGCGAGACGGGGCATTGCAGCGGCATAGAGAATTATTCGCGCTACTTCGACGGCCGCCCGCCCGGCACAAGGCCGTACTGCCTGCTCGACTTTTTCCCGGAAGACTATCTGATGATAATCGACGAGAGCCACGTGAGCGTGCCCCAGATCGGCGCGATGTACGGGGGCGACCGCTCGCGGAAAACGGCGCTCGTGGAGTACGGCTTCCGCCTCCCCGCCGCCTTGGACAACCGGCCTCTGAAATTCGAAGAGTTCCAGAAGATGGCGCGCCAGGTGATATACGTAAGCGCGACGCCCGCGGAATACGAGCTGCGCCAGTCGGAAGGGGTGGTCGTCGAGCAGCTTATCCGCCCGACTGGGCTTCTCGACCCGCACATCTCCGTCCGTCCGGAGCAGAACGAGATAGACGACCTCGTGGAGGAGATACGCTCGCGCTCCGCCCGCGGCGAGAGGGCGCTCGTCACGACGCTGACGAAAAGGATGGCGGAGGAGCTGACGCAGTACCTGATTGACATAGGGATAAGGGCGAACTACATCCACAGCGACGTGGACACGCTGGAGCGCATAAAGGTGATAGAAGACCTGCGCGGCGGGGTTTACGATGTCATAGTTGGCGTCAACCTGCTGCGCGAGGGGCTTGATTTGCCGGAGGTGTCGCTCGTGGCCGTGCTTGACGCGGACAAGGAGGGTTTCCTGCGCTCCCACCGCTCGCTGATGCAGACCGCGGGCAGGGCGGCGCGGAACGTGAACGGGCTTGTAGTAATGTACGCCGACACGATGACGGACAGCATGCGCAAAGTGATAGACGACACCTTGCGGCACAGGGACGTGCAGACCCGGTACAACAGGGAGCATCACATAGTGCCGCGGCAGATTTACAAGGAAGCCGGGACAAACGACCTCGTGCCGCGGGCAGGCCGCCGCGAAGAAAAGAAGGCGGCGGCGAAAAGCGGGCTGAAAATCGCGGACGAAGCAGGGCTGTACAGCAAAATCCCTGACATACGCAAGGCGATAGAGCTCACCCGCAAAGAGATGATGGAAGCCGCCCGCCGCATGGACTTCGAAAACGCGGCCCTGTTGCGCGACAAGGCCATAGAGCTCGAGAAACTTCTGTCAAGAAAGGCGAAAGAGGGCGCATGACCTTGCCGGGGTGCATGCGGAAGCCGGAAAAGCGCGGTCAGATGAAGAAGTACATAACATGCCTTACCATTGCCGGAAGCGATTCGTCCGGCGGAGCGGGCGTCGAGGCCGACCTCAAGACTTTCGCCGCCCTCGGTGTCTACGGTGCGGCCGCCATAACCGCGGTTACGGCGCAGGACACGGTCCGCGTAAGGAGCGTATTCCCTTTGCCGCCCGGCGTTGTGGCGGCGCAGGCCGAAGCCGTGTTCGAAGACATCCGCCCCCGCGCCGTCAAGATAGGGATGCTGGCAGACGAGGGGATAGCGCGCGCCGTGGCGCGGGTGCTGCGCAAGCATTCCCCGGAGTTCGTGGCGCTCGACCCCGTCATGGTTTCGACCAGCGGCGAAAGGCTTCTCGATGAAGGCGCGGCGGAAGTCATCAAGTCGGAGATATTCCCTCTTGTGTCAGTCATAATCCCGAATCTGCCGGAGTTCGCCGCGCTGTCAGGCTTTGACACCCCGTCCACGACAGAAGAGGCTGAGACGCGCGGCGGCGCGTATTTCAAAAAGACGGGGATACCTTTGCTGCTGAAAGGCGGGCATTTCGAAAACGACCCTTGCGCCACCGACATCCTGTTCTCCCCCAGCGGAATGAAGACTTTCTCCTTGCCGCGTGTCCGCACAAGAAACACGCACGGCACAGGATGCACCCTATCTTCTGCCGTTGCGGCCTTTCTTGCCAAAGGCTTCAGCCTGCCGGAAGCCGTCGGAAAAGCGAAGACTTACGTTCACGAAGCGCTTGAAGCGGGCGCGGACGCGGCACTGGGAGCAGGAGCCGGGCCTTTGAACCATTTTTTCAACCCGGAGCGGCAGCAATTCGCGTAAAAGGGCTATTTTTGCAAGAACAGAAGCGTTTGTATCAGCTAATATTTTTATTATGAAAGCTTACATATTCCCCGGCCAAGGCGCGCAGTTTCCCGGAATGGGCAAAGAACTCTACGGCAGCAACGCGCAGGCGAAAGCATTGTTCGACGAGGCGGATGCCATTCTAGGTTACAAGATAACCGGCATCATGTTCGGAGGCACTGATGAAGACCTGCGGCAGACGAAAATCACGCAGCCCGCAGTATTCCTGCATTCCGTCATAAGCGCTTTGTGCAGCCCCGAAGGTTTCAGGCCGGATATGGTCGGCGGTCATTCATTAGGAGAGTTCTCGGCTCTGACGGCTGCCGGGACGCTGAGCTTCGCCGACGGTTTGCGCTTGGTCTACGCCCGCGCCATGGCAATGCAGGCCGCTTGCGAAAAAGCGCAATCTGCTATGGCCGCGGTCATAGGGCTGTCCGACCAGCAGGTGGAGGACATTTGCAAGGAGGTGTCCACTGCCGGCGGCGGAATAGTCGTCCCCGCGAACTACAACTGTCCTGGCCAGCTGGTTATAAGCGGCGATGCGGCGGCAGTGAAAGCTGCCTGCGAAAAGCTTAAGGCCGCGGGCGCGAAGCGCGCCTTGCCTCTAAAAGTGGGAGGGGCTTTCCATTCGCCGCTTATGGAATCCGCACGCGAGGAGCTGGCCGCGGCGATAGACAGCACCGTATTCGCGGCACCCGTCTGCCCTGTGTACCAGAATGTGGACGGCAAGGCTTATACGAACCCCGATGACATAAAAAAGAATCTTATCGCACAGCTTGTCTCCCCCGTGCGCTGGACAGAAGAAGTGAGCAATATGGCAGCGGCGGGCGCGACGGAGTTCATCGAATGCGGCCCCGGCAAAGTCCTGCAAGGACTTGTCATACGGATATGCAAGGGAAGCGAACCCGTTACCGCCCGCAGTATAGGCTAAGTCTGACAAACGGCGCGAGAACGTAGAAATGTTTCCGGCAGAGTTTGAAAAGGCCGCTTTTCGCATGAAACCACTGACATGAATGAGAAAATAATTATTTATCAGGTATTGCCGCGTCTGTTCGGCAATAAAACAGACAACCCTGTACCTAACGGCAGCATAGAGCGCAACGGCTGCGGGAAGTTTTCCGATTTCACAGCCGAACGCCTTGAAGCGATACACGCATTGGGTGCTACGCACGTATGGTACACAGGCGTGGTAGAACACGCGACGAAGACTGACTACACTAAGTATGGGATAAGAAAAGACAATGCGTCTGTCGTGAAAGGCAACGCAGGCTCCCCGTATGCCATAAAGGACTATTATGATGTAGACCCCGATTTGGCCGATGATGTGCTGCGGCGCATGGAAGAGTTCGAGGCGCTTATAGAGCGCACTCACCAAGCCGGAATGAAAGTGGTGTTGGATTTCGTGCCGAATCACGTGGCCCGTGCCTATCACAGCGATGCCGCGCCCAAAGGTATCAAGGATTTCGGAGCGGACGACGACACGTCGCAGGCTTTCAGACGCGACAACAATTTCTATTACCTGCCTGACGAGCCTTTCCGCTGCCCCGCAGGAAGCGGAGAATACGAGGAATTTCCCGCTAAGGCGACGGGCAACAATGTGTTCAGCGCAAATCCCAAGATTGACGATTGGTACGAAACCGTAAAACTGAACTACGGTGTGGACTATCAGAACGGAGGAGCGACACATTTCTATCCGGTGCCGGACACTTGGACGAAGATGCACGGTATTCTCGATTTCTGGTGCGCGAAAGGCATTGATGCGTTCCGATGCGATATGGCCGAGATGGTGCCTGTGGAATTCTGGTCTTGGGTTACAAAAAAAATAAAGGGCAACTACCCCTCTGTGATTTTCGTAGCGGAGATTTACGACCCAAGCCGGTACCGCGATTTCGTCAGCCGCGGCGGGTTTGATTTCCTTTATGACAAAGTCGGGCTGTACGACACCCTGCGTGATGTTGTCTGCGGCCGCCGCCCCGCGTCCTCTCTCTCTTTCTGCTGGCAGAGCGTCGGCGACTTGCAAAGCCATATGCTGGGATTTATCGAAAACCATGACGAGCAGCGCGTAGCTTCTGATTTTTACGCCGGAAGCCCCTTGAAAGGAAGAGCGCCTATGATAGCGGCGGCTTTGATGAACGTAAATCCCATTATGATATATTCAGGTCAGGAATACGGCGAAAGCGGGATGGACAACGAGGGTTTCAGCGGATGCGATGGCAGAACAACGATATACGACTATTGGAGTATCGCTCTCATGCGCCGGGCGTTGTTTGGCGAAGAATCGCTCACAGCAGAGGAAACCGCGCTGCACGGTTTCTACACAAGGCTGCTGAATTTCGCAAGACAGAATGATGCCATAACGCAAGGTGTGTTTTTTGACCTGACTTATTGTAATTTCGGAAGACCGGCGGAATACCGCGCTGACAAAGTCTATTCGTTTCTCAGGAAATCCGAGGGGAAATTTGTTTTTGTGGCATGTAATTTCGGAACAAACGCTTGTAATTTGCAAGTGATTATACCCGCATACGCTTTTGAGTGCCTGTCAATCACGCCGGGAGAATATGTGTGCCACGACATTATAGGCGAAAGCCGGGCTTTCACGAACACTTTGTCGCCAGATGGGAAGCTTATCGTTGATGTGCCTGCCCTGTCTGGCGTCGCACTCGAACTCGTAGGACCGCGGTGAGCTTCCATTTGCATTGATTGTGTCGCGGCTCACGACTTGGATGGTTTCCACGAAACAAACCAACCGCATAGAATCGCCATTTACTCGCGGGAAATGTGCCGTTTTGCAGTGTGGCGGTGCGGTTTCGCCTTTTATCATTGAAAAAGGAACGAATGAAAACATTAAATTTGCAGCTGGAGAAACGGTTTTTCCGCAAATGAAAGCGACTATAGGCGCAGTTCCCGATTACGTTTTCGAAATAAGCTGGGAAGTCTGCAACAAAGTAGGGGGCATCCACACTGTTCTTGCCTCGCTTGCGCCGACGCTGGACAGCTGCTTCAGCGGCAGCGTTGTTTACGTAGGCCCGGATTTGCATACGCCGGAATTTATCGAGGACAAAGAGCTGAAAAAAGATTGGATGACGGCACTGCGGACGGCAGGGCTTCAAGCGAGAATAGGACGCTGGAACATAGTTTCCCAACCTTTGGCGATAGTGGTCGGCACAAGCCAATGTATGGACGTAAAAAACGATGTTTACTTCCGTATGTGGGAAAACTACGGTGTGGATTCGCTTAATGCAGACGGCGATTACGACAAGCCTTCGATGTGGGCGTATGCCGCGGGGCGCGTGATTGAGGCTATAATTTCCGAATGCATAGACAAGGAAGCGTGCGTGGTGATTCAGGCGCACGAATGGTTGTCGGCAATGGGACTGCTCCATGTAAAGAGTTCGGGTGTCCCGGCCGCTACGGTATTCACCACACACGCCACAAGCGTAGGCCGCTCAATTTGCAGCAATGGCAAAAGCCTGTATAAATATCTTCCGTTATACGACGGCGGCATAATGGCACGCGAGCTGAACGTCCGGTCAAAGCACAGCTTGGAAAAGGCAGCCGCTTTCTTTGCAGATTGTTTCACCACAGTAAGTTCCATTACTGATAAGGAATGCCGTGCGATGTTCGGCAAGGCAGCAGATGTGATACTGCCTAACGGTTTTGATAACAGCCTCGTGCCGGACAAAGAGACTTACAAAGCACAGCGCTACAAGGCACGGCGGCAAATTCTGAATGTGGCCGCTGCTCTTACAGGGCGGCGTTTCTCGGAAAAAGTTTTGATTGTTTCCACAAGCGGCCGGAATGACTACAGACCCAAAGGTTTCGATGTTTATATGGAATCTCTGAAGCGTCTGAACGCAAGCGGATTCGCCGGAGACATTATTGCGCTCGCGGAAGTGCCATGCTGGGCGGCAGGCCCGCGGGAAGACTTGCTGTCCCGCCTTTCATCAAAAAACGGAAACTGGGAGACTCCTCTTGACAACCCGTTCATTACGCACCGCCTACATAATTTCGACTCCGACCGCATTGTCGGAACGATACGAAGCCTCGGCTTGGACTGCGCCGCAGTCAACGGAAAGGTGTGCGTCCTATTGATACCCACGTACCTTGACGGGCGCGACGGCGTTTTCAACGCCGGGTATTACGAGCTTCTTACGGCATGCGACTTTACAGTATATCCTTCATACTACGAGCCGTGGGGATACACGCCGCTGGAAAGTGCCGCGTTCCATATTCCTACGGTAACCACCGACCTTGCCGGCTTCGGCTGCTGGACAAACGAGCTGTGCAGTGAGACTCCTTCGCTTGGCGGCGGAGTAACAGTGCTGCACCGCGATGACGACAATTATTTCGAAGTCGCCGAAAACATAAAGAACCATATACTTGATTACATCTCACTTGATGCTCGCAGGCGGCAGGCGCTGAGGCGCAGCGCGGCTGCTATAGCGAAAAAAGCGGAATGGAGGAATTTCGTGGAAAACTATTTCAAAGCCTTCGCCTTTGCTATAGAAAAACAGCGGAAGCACGGCTGACAAGGCAAACGGCGGCTGCAAAAAATCTTAACAAATGAAACTGAAATCTTGCAATTCGAACAACCCGGCCTGGAAGAATGTTACAATCAGAACGCGCATTCCCGAAAGCCTTAAGAACGTAGAAAAACTTGCCCGCAACCTCTGGTGGTCGTGGAACAACGAAGCTTCAGACTTGTTCAGGTCAATAAATCCAGACCTCTACAATGAATGCGGAGGAAACCCCGTAGCAATGCTCGGAAGAATGAGCTACGGGACGCTGAACAGCCTTGCGGAGGACAAAGAATTCTTAGATCGTGCGGAAGTAGTCTGTTCCCGTTTCGACAGGTATATGGAAGTGAAGTCCGGCAAGGCGCACCCGTCTGTGGCTTATTTTTGCATGGAGTACGGCCTTTCAAACGTCTTGAAAATCTATTCGGGGGGATTGGGCATTCTTGCTGGCGATTACATCAAGCAGGCCTCCGATTCCAACGTTGATATGTGCGGTGTGGGATTCCTCTACCGCTACGGGTATTTCGACCAAAGCCTCGCAATGGACGGGCAGCAGATTGCGAACTACGAAGCGCAGGATTTCGAAAACCTCCCCATCGAGAAAGTTCTCGGCAGCGACGGAAAGCAGCAGATAGTGGAAGTGCCGTTCCCCAACTACACCGTTTACGCCTATGTCTGGAAAGTGAATGTCGGGCGCGTTGCCATATACCTTCTTGACACGGACAACGACATGAACTCTGAGTTCGACCGCAACATAACAAGGTCGCTCTACGGCGGCGACTGGGAGAACCGGCTCAAACAGGAGTATCTGCTGGGAATCGGAGGCATTATTATGCTGAAGAAGCTCGGCATCAGGAAAGACATTTACCATTGCAACGAGGGGCACGCCGCGCTTTGCAACGTGCAGCGCCTTGTGGATTACGTGCAGGGCGGATTGTCGTTCAATGAGGCCCTTGAACTCGTGCGGGCGTCCTCTCTGTACACGGTGCACACTCCTGTCCCCGCCGGACACGACTACTTCGACGAAGGCCTGTTCGGAAAGTATCTCGGCTCGTTCCCCGCTAAAATGGGCATCACATGGAACGAGTTCATGGGTATGGGGCGCACCGACCCCGACAACCGAAGCGAGAAATTCTGCATGTCCACCTTCCTCTGCAACACCTGCCAGGAAGTGAACGGCGTGAGCCTCCTCCACGGCAAGGTAAGCCAGAAGATGTTCAACGGCTTGTGGAAAGGCTATTTCCCCGAAGAAAACCATGTGGGTTACGTCACCAACGGCGTGCATTACCCCACTTGGGCGGCGCAGGAATGGAAGGCCCTTTACAACCGTTATTTCGACAAAAGATTCCTCGAAAATCAAAGCGACGAGAAAATCTGGTCTGCAATCTACAACGTGCCCGATGAGATAATATGGGATTTGCGTGTGGCGCTGAAAAAGAAGCTCACCGACTACATAAGGCTTCGTTTCCGCGAAAACTGGCTTAGAAACCAAAGCGACCCTACGCGCATAATATCGCTCCTTGAGAAAATCAACCCCAACGCACTGCTGATAGGCTTCTCCCGCCGTTTTGCCACATACAAACGCGCCTCCCTGCTTTTCAACGACCTCGAAAGGCTGGCAAAGATTGTGAACAACGAGAACTGCCCCGTGCAGTTCATCTACGCAGGCAAGGCGCACCCGGCCGACGGCGCGGGGCAAAGCCTCATAAAGCAGATTTACGAAATTTCAAAGCGCCCTGAATTCATCGGCAAAGTCATTTTCATCGAAAACTACGAGATGGAGCTGGCTCGCCGCCTCATTTCAGGCGTGGACGTCTGGCTCAACACGCCCACGCGCCTTATGGAGGCCTCCGGCACATCTGGCGAGAAAGCCTTGATGAACGGTGTGATAAACTTCTCCGTCCTCGACGGCTGGTGGTACGAGGGCTACCGCGAGGGCGCCGGATGGGCGATAACCGACCGCAAGACCTACCAGAACCAGGCGCATCAGGACTGCCTCGACGCCGCCACAGTCTACAGCATTCTCGAACACGGAGTGATCCCGCTCTACTATTCGTTCAACACAGACGGTTACCCGAGGAGCTGGGTGGCTGTAATAAAGAACTCCATCGCCAAAATCGCCCCCCACTATACGATGAAGCGCCAGATGGACGACTATTTCTCCAAGTTCTACCGCAAGGAATACGAACGCTTCCAGACGCTCACGGCCAACAACAACCAGAAAGCGGTTGAAATAGCCGCGTGGAAAGAAAATGTAGCGCGGTGCTGGGATTCCATCCGGGTGGTCTCCGCGACACCGGCCGACAGCGCGCAGCCCCTGTCGCTCGAAAGCGGCAGCGACTTCGAAATCACGCACATTGTAGACGAGCAGGGGCTGGACGACGCCATCGGGATTGACTTGGTGATAGTAGGAACAGGGAAAAACAACGAAGACCGCCTCCTGAAAAGCATTCCCATGCAGATGGTGAAGCGCGACGGCAATCTTCACACGTTCACAATCAAGACGCACATCGACTTCGCCGGCGCCGCAAAAATCGCTTTCCGTATGTACCCCAAGCACCCGCTGCTCCCCCACCGCCAGGACTTCTGCTACGTCCGCTGGTTCTGACCTCGCAGAGGCGGCGGGATTCCTGCGGCGTACGGCTTCGCCGCCTTTGATTTTATCGTCCGACGTGTTTTGAAACATAGCCGTGTTTTGCGGGAAGGCGCGCCGGCGTTTCGCGGGCGCGGAGGCGCATCGGC
>CAZLLM010000006.1:0-10833 GCA_964560405.1 uncultured Prevotella sp. | reverse complement strand
GGGTGAGGAACGGAGGGGCTAAGCGTTTTCCGCGATTACGTACACGCAATCTCCGGCGAACAGGTATCTTATGTCCGCAACAGCCGTTTCGCGCAGGCCGTCCGCACCGGAGCGCCTTACTGAGGCGGTCGCATAACCGTAGCGCGATATTCCTTGTGTATTCACCGTTACGCTGTTCTTCAAGTCTATGCGCCGCTCTCCCGACAACTTGAACACGGCTTCCTTCGCGCTCCATGCCAGCAGAAGCATCCGTCTCCCTTCTTCCGTGATGCGCCCTGATTCCAACGCTGCGCCATCGGTCTCGCTCCCGTCAAGACGGATTTCTTGCCTACACATATTTATTATACGGCGGAGTTCCCCGCCGTTAAGGAAACAGCGGGCTACCTTGGGAAGCTTGTCGGAGTAATGCTGTACGTCAATCCCGATGCCTTTTCCTGAAAAAGCCGCGAACACGGTGTCTTTGCTGTGAGATACGCTTATGCCGCACTCTTGTGTGTCGATGAAAGGCGCGCCCTGCCCGTTGTACGCTATGCGCCCGCAAATCTTCACGACATTATGCGCCGCGACCCTCGCCGCCAGCAGCTCGAGCCTGCGCTTGGAGGAACGCACTGACTGCAACAACGGCTTGTAATGCGTCTGCAAGCACGGAGAGAGCGAAGAAAACAAGGCTTCTTCGCTCTCCCCGATTTTCCACACGCACAAGCGGATGCCGCTACGCATCTGCCTGAAAAACAAAAGCGGCATAATTCGGAATCACACTGGTTGTATTCCGTCCGAAGCCAGGCTCCTGTTCTCGTCATTGGCTTGGACGGCACGCGGCGAAAGGCGCTCGATTCTTTCCGCCATGATTTCCGTCACATTCCGCTGAATACCGTTTTTGTCGTTAAAACTGCGCGTACGCAGCTGCCCTTCCACGAAAATCTTGTCGCCGGTATGCACGAATTTCTCAACGAACTGCGCCGTGTCTCTCCAAGCTACTATTCTGTGCCATTCGGTTCTTTCCGGCACCTGTGTCCCGTTTTTCAGCGTATAGGCCCTTTCCGATGTGGCCAAAGATATTCTTGCGACTGGCATGTTGTTGTCGACATACCTTACTTCGGGCTCTCTCCCCACATTGCCGATGAGCATTACTTTGTTCAGAGACATAATTTTTATTAAAACAGGTTAACGTATTCTGTCTGCCGCCCTTACTAACTTCTCATCTTCGCTTATGCATCTGCGTGCGATCAGGACAAGCGTCAAAGCCAGAACCGGGAAAAGGTCGTACAGGTTCATTTTGAAAGCCAAATCGAATTTACTGCTGATGGAAATTATGCAACTGCCGCGGGCTGCAACATAGACAGCCAGCGCGAAAACACTCCAACTGCATAAGCGCATCTGCTTCCTGCGGTCTTTGTACGACAGCACAGCCGCCGCCGTGACTGCCGCCGCCGCGCACAAGATTACAGCCAAGACGAAATACGAATAACTCGTATCTGCCGCGTCCGATTGTTTCTGCGAACTTGGCGCGCCGCCTGCAACATTTATGCTTTCTCGTCCGTTGTCATGGTACACAGAGCAGCTGAAATTGGTAAGCGACATCTCTGTCTTGCCGCTGGCGGAATAAAAGTCGGTGGATACACAAAAAGCTCCTGCAATCAGCAGGACTCCGGCTAAAAACAGAAAAAGGCTTTGCTTTCTTTGAATCATCTCGTCTGAGGCTGTTTGCTTCGCGGCTCTTCCCGCCGCCGTTTCAAGGAAAGAGGGTTAAACAATCCCCTCCTCGTCGTTCGCCGGGTTGCGGTAGTATAATTTGTCTTCAAGGAACTCCTGCTCGGCAATCAGCGCGGGCTTCGGCAAACGTTCATAGTAACGCGAGATTTCTATCTGCTCTCTGTTTTCGAAAACCTCGTCCAGGTTCTCGTTTGCGGCGGCAAATTCCTGCAGCTTCTTCTGCAAGTCGGCTTTCATCGCCGCCGAAATCTGGTTGGCGCGTTTCGACATTATGACAACACTTTCATAGATATTGTCCGTGCCTTTGCAAAAATCCAAGATATTGCGCGTCTGTGTATTCAGCGGCGCGTCACTCTTCCTGTAATCCATCTTGATTATCGTTGTTTTGTGATTTTTTTGTCCGTTTGCTTGCGTTGTCGAAAATCGACTTGGCTTCGGCAAGATATTCCGACTCGGGAAATTCGTTGGCAAAAGCATAATACTCTTCCGCAGCCGCCTCCATACGCTCTATTTCCTTTGCTTTCACGCTATGCAGGGCGAGCTGGTACTTGGCGCGGAGTATCATTATTGCGAAATCCTCGCGCCGTGAAGTGTACGGGTAATCTTTCAAGGCGTTCTCCGCCGTGATGATACAGGCATCGAAATTACTCCCGCCATACATGCAGTTACCGAAATAGCTGCCTAAATCGTAATAAGTCTTCGCCGACAGGTATTCTTTTTCCACCAGCCTGTCTTGCAGTTTGAATATTTTGTCCTGCGCTTCTTTAGAATAAACTCCTGTGGGGAATATATCCAACAGATTTTGGAAAGCTGTTACGGCTTCGTATGTCTCGGTTTGGTCTAATTTCGGTTCTGGTATGCTGTTGTATAAAGACATGGCGTTATAATAGCGCGCGTCCTCTGTATAAAGCCCTTTGGAATAAGTCTGGTAATACTTTTTGAAAAAATTGCCGGAAGCCTCGTAATCACGCGCCTTATAAGCACTCAATCCCAACAGGAACAGAGATTCCTCGCCTTTGTCCGTGCCTTTAAGAACCGCTATGACATCTTCAAGAAGCACCACCGCCTTTGTGTACTGCCCGTCTGCGTAGTACTGCTTGGCAGCCTCGTAACGGTAAGCGTAATCGGCTTTCAAAATCTTGTTGTAATCCCCACACGAACTGAAAAACACCGATAGCACAACACACCCGACCAGTTTTACGTACCCGTCTCGCATTCGCATGATGCAATATAATCCGAGAGCAAAGTTATCAATAATAGCTTTATTGAACAAATGCTCCGCGCTTTATTGACATCGGCACACGCAACCAAAGCAGTAACGGATAAACCGTCACACCGTTACCGTCAACGCAACATTTAATATTGGCTTCAAACATCCGTCTGAAATGTTTTTTTTACCTTTGCATATTAGGAAATCCTCCAACTACGCAATGCACATTAAACCATTTGCTTTCCCGTTGCCGGACGCTGGATGCGTTCCTGCTTGTAAATAAAGAAAGTTTCTCAAATCCAAAGCCATCTTGAAACACAAAGAAGATATTTTGAACTGCGGGGAGCTTTCCTGCCGCGTCCGAAAAAGCCAATCGGAGGAAAGACTCCCACGGCAGAAAACGGCAAGCTCTCTCCTCCATTCCTCCACGCTGCGGCGAAAGACAGCAGCGCATAAAAGCAGCATACGCTATTGCAGGCCGCTTTGCCAACTCTGAAACGAGGCTTTTAGGCGCACGTCTCCAACAAAATAATCTAAGGAAATACCAAAAACTCAAGGAAAACAATCATGAAATTCAAAGTTTCAAGTACAGAACTCTCTGCGCGCTTGCAGACCGTAGGAAAAGTTATCCAAACCAAGAACAAAATTCAGTGTTTCGACAGTTTTTTATTTGAGATTCAAGGTCTTGCCTTGACAATTACAGCTTCTGACGGCGAAAACACAATCAGAACATCATTGGATTTGATTGAATCAAGCGAAGACGGTCGCTTTATCGTAAACTCAACAATTCAAGACGCTTTGAAATGGCTTCCAGAACAGCCAATAACCGTAGACATCAACACCGCCAGCTACGAAACCAAAATCATATATCAGAACGGATTTTATTCGTTAGTGTGCCAACCTATAACAGACAATCCTTATTTCACGGAATTGGAAAAAGAAACAGGGAAGCTGAAAGTAAGCGCAACGATATTATACGAATCTGTCACGCGCGCCTTGCTGGCTGTCTCGACAGACCCTATCCGCCCCGTAATGTGCGGCGTACTGTTTGATGTTGCGGAAGAAAACACCACGATAGTGGCAAGCGACGGCCGCAAATTAGTGTACACACGGTGGAGCAACGCAGAGAAAAAAGAAGCAGCTTCAATCATAATGCCGCAAAAGGCAGCGCAACTTCTGAAAGGCATACTGGCACGCGAAAACGGCGACGTGGCAATACGGTTTGACGACAAACGCACGGAAATACAAATGGAGACATACTTCATGTCATGTCGTCTGATAGACGGACGTTTCCCTAATTACAACAGCGTGATACCCGACAACCAGAACTGCGCGACCTTAAACCGCGCCGCATTAGCAAGCGCGATGCAGCGTGTCATGGCTTTTTCCAACGAAGCCATGCCTACTGTAAAGTTGCATTTTGAACCGGACAAGCTGACCGCTTCTGTGCAAAACATAGACTACTCTTTGTCGGCAGAAGAAACCTTACTGTGTGAATACGACGGCATCCCCTTGTCCATAGGTCTGCATGGAGCCACACTTTCCGATTTGCTGAACAACATACAATGCGAAGAAGCTGTATTGCGTATGGCAGACCAGAGCAAACCCGTGATAATCGTCCCGGCACAACAGCCGGAAGGACAGGATATCATCATGCTGACAATGCCTATAATGATAAAAGAGTAATCTCAAACCCCACAACATGAATCTGAAACTTCAAAAGCCTATAGTCTTTTTCGACCTTGAAACTACTGGCATCAATTTGCTGCATGACAGGATTGTCGAGCTTAGCTACATAAAAGTGTTCCCTGATTGTAGTGAAGAATCCCAAACAATACGCATAAATCCGGAATGCCATATCCCTGAACAAGCATCGGCAATACACGGCATTTACGATGAAGACGTCAAAGACTGTCCTGCTTTCAAACAAGTCGGGGATAAGATTGCGCGTGTCTTCGATAATTCTGACATAGCCGGATTTAATTCAAACTATTTCGATGTGCCGATGCTTGCGGAAGAAATGCTGCGTGCCGGAATTGACTTTGACATAACAAAAAGCAGATTGATAGACGTTCAGAATATATATCATAAATTAGAACAGCGTACACTTTCTGCGGCCTACAAGTTTTATTGCGGCAAAAACTTAGAAGACGCACACTCCGCACAATCCGATGCCCGCGCTACCTATGAGGTTCTGAAAGCGCAATTGGACAAATATTCAGACAGGCTGCAAAACGACGTGCAATTCCTTGCCGCCTTTTCGAAGTTGAATGACAATGTGGATTTAGCTGGAAGAATCGTTTACAACGAGAAGCATGTCCCCGTATTTAATTTCGGAAAATACAAAGGGCAAAGTGTCGAAGAAGTCATGGCACGCGACACGGGATACTACGGATGGATAATGCAAGGGGATTTCCCCCAGAACACAAAACAAGTCTTGACAAAGCTGCGCTTAAAATCCATGGGCAAATGACCTCGCTGAAAAGCAGACGGATAGTTCTCGGCGTTACAGGCAGCATCGCAGCGTACAAATCGTGCGTACTTGCACGTGAGTTGATAAAGGCTGGTGCAGAAGTCCAAACTGTTGTTACACCGTCCGCAAAAGAGTTTATTACTCCTCTGACTTTGGCCGCCTTAACACGTCACCCTGTAATTTCCGAATTTTTCGACCGACGCGACGGCTCTTGGCGCAGCCATGTGGACATTGGCCTTTGGGCTGATGCAATGGTCGTAGCCCCCGCAACAGCTTCCTCTATCGCGAAAATGGCTAATGGTGTTGCAGACAATATGCTAATCACAACATATTTGTCTATGCGAGCTCCAGTTTTCGTGGCTCCGGCAATGGATTCCGATATGTTCCGCCATCCTGCTACCCAGCGAAACATCGATATCTTACGTTCTTATGGAAATAGAATCATAGAGCCTGCAAGCGGTGAACTAGCCAGTGGGTTAGAAGGAAAAGGACGCATGGAAGAACCTATGGCCATTGTTAAAATCCTTGATGCTTTTTTTATGCTGCATAACCGGCTGAAAGGGAAAAAAATTCTTATTACCGCCGGACCAACATACGAAAAAATAGACCCGATACGCTTTATAGGCAATTATTCTTCCGGGAAAATGGGATATGCCTTAGCGGAAGAATGCGCGTCTTGCGGTGCTGACGTGGAATTGATAAGCGGTCCGGTAAGCATAAGCCCAAGAAGCAAAAACATACATTTATTCAATGTAGAAAGTGCTGCACAGATGTACGCCACAGCAATAAACGGATTTCACAAAGCCGATATCGCCATTCTCTGCGCCGCAGTAGCCGACTTTACCCCTCTTGTAATACAAGAAAATAAAATAAAACGAGAAGACAGGGCATTGACACTCCAACTTGAACCAACAAAGGACATAGCGGCCGAACTGGGCAGGATGAAAAAACCGTCGCAATTTCTCGTGGGTTTCGCGCTCGAAACAAACGATGAAGTTAATAATGCAAAATCTAAATTACATTCCAAGAATTTGGACTTAATCGTACTCAATTCTCTCAACGACAAAGGCGCAGGTTTCTCATCAGATACAAACAAAATTACCATAATATCAAGCACATCAGAATACAAATATCCGTTAAAGCCAAAGCGAGAGGTAGCTAAGGATATAATCGACAAAATATGCGAATTGTCAAGATAATTATTTGCTGCGCAATGTGTGCGTTGGTTTATGCGCCCCTGTTTTCGCAGGAAATTTTGGCAAACATAAGCATTAACCACAGCAAGATACAAGGAACGAACACAAGCGTATTTGATGATTTGGAAACAAACATCACCGAATTCATCAATGACCGCAAATGGACGGGGCAGCAATATGAAGAGAACGAACGTATCCACTGTGTTTTCAACATCACTTTGGATGAATACGATGAATCACACGGCTCTTTCGGCGGCTCATTGCTGCTGCAAGTAACAAGGCCGGTATTCAATACTTCATACAATACTATTGAATACAGCGTAAAAGATGAAGATTTCGATTTCACTTACAGGGAATTTGACAAATTAGAGTTCAGAACAGACCAAATCAATAACGACCTAACCGCATTGCTTGGATATTACGCCTACTTGATAATCGGCATTGACAATGACACTATGTCGCCCGAAGGCGGCACAGAATTTCTGAGTACAGCCTTGAACATCGCTAACTCAGCCCAAAGTCTGAACGGAAAAGGCTGGAAAAGCACGGGCAGTGACAACAATCGCTACGCATTGATTTCGGATATGCTTGACGGAAGCATGACTCCTTTCCGCAAACTGCAATATGTTTACCACCGAGAAGGCTTGGACATGATGTCGCAAAACGTTGAAACGGGACGTGCCAAAGTAACCGAAGCGATAAATCTTTTAGGACAGGCTCATAAAAACAAGACTTTAAGCAAACTGCCTCAATTGTTCACAGAGTACAAGAGGGACGAGCTAGTGAACATATACGCAGGACAAGGCACCTCACAAGAAAAAGAAAATATATACAATACATTGTCTTCAATAAATGCTTCTTACAACACCTATTGGCGCAAATTATCCAAATAAATGCTAAAAAAACTGCTTATCCAGAAATACGCGCTCATAGATTTCACCGACATTGACTTTTTCCCGGGCTTCTCAGTCATAACGGGTGAAACAGGAGCGGGGAAAAGCATTTTGTTAGGGGCTGTTAATCTGCTTTTGGGAGAACGCGCCGATGTTCGCATGATAAAGCCAGGAGCGCAAAAATGTGTTGTCGAAGCCGTTTTTTATTCAGAGAGCAAAGAGGTTTCCGATTTTTTTGTCAATAACGATCTGAACTTTGATGATAACGAATGCATTCTGCGCAGAGAAGTTTCCGCCAACGGGAAAAACAGGGCTTTCATAAACGACACGCCTGCAACGCTTGCGCAGATGAAAGAACTCGGCTGTAGCCTGATTGACATCCATTCCCAACACAAGAACCTGTTGCTTGGAGGTATGAATTTTCAATTGAATGTCCTTGACTGCGTTGCAGAAAACTCCTCCGTTCTTTTCGAATACAACAAATGTTACGATGAATACAGACGATGCTCCGCCGAGCTTGAAAATCTCCGAAATACGCTATACCACGGCCAAGACGACGAGGATTACCTGCGTTACCAGTTGGAGCAGCTCGAAGCAGCCAATTTGAGGGACGGCGAGCAAGAAAAACTGGAACAGGAACTTCAGAGGCTTTCGCATATTGAAGAAATAAGAGAAACCGTTTATGAAATCTGCCGTGCTTTCGACAACGGAGAACAAAACATAGCAAAAGCGCTGTCTAAAGGCTGCCAATCGCTTTCGCGCATAGCTGGCTATTATCCAGAAGTGCAATCTCTAAGCGAGCGGATGAAAAGCGTCCGCATAGAGCTGGACGATATTATAGAAGAGCTTAAATCGGAATTCGGCGAAGACAATCACAACCCATCACGACTTAAAGAGATTGACGAACGTCTGACTTTAATTTACGACTTGGAGAGAAAGCATAAATCCAAGACTATTGCAGAATTACTTGTGAAAGCCGAAAATATTCGCGAACAATTGTCACTTATCTCTGACGCAGATGAAATTATTTCCAAGAAAGAAAAAAAATTGCAGACACAAAAAAAACAATTAGAGGAACTTGCAGAAAATCTCACTCGCTCCCGTGAAAAAGCTGCGGAAATCCTCGCTGTGGAAATGCAGCAGCGGCTCGCCTTGTTAGGTATGCCCGGTGTACTGTTTGACATTGACATAAAATCGACTTATGATTTTTCAAGAAACGGGGCTGACACCGTAAAATTCCTTTTCAGCGCGAACAAGAACACGCCACCGAGAGATATTTCCGACATAGCTTCTGGGGGCGAAATCGCCCGCGTCATGCTTTGCCTGAAAGCCGTCACAGCCAACGCGAGAAGACGGCAAGTCATAGTGTTCGACGAAATCGACACAGGGGTTTCAGGAAGAATTGCAGAGCAAATGGCGCATACAATGCTGCAAATGAGCAAGAACGGAAGGCAGATTATAAGCATAACACACCTACCGCAGATCGCGGCGTACGGCAGCCGCCATTACAGGGTGTACAAAACGGATGAAGGAAACGGTGCAAACTCGAAAATCGAACTCCTGACACCAGAACAAAGGATTATGGAAATAGCGTATATGCTTAGCGGGAAAAACATCACGAAAGCAGCCGTCAAGAACGCAGAGGAATTGTTGAAAACGAGCATTCAAAACGATTACAAAAATGAATAAATCTCTTATTTTCCTTATTTTATTTTGGCTAAGCCTTTGCGCAGCTAATGCGAAAACACCCAAAACTATCAACAACAGCATAAAAGCTTTAGCCACAGTAACGGCCTATGACAAAAACGGAATCCAGACAGGAACTTCCGCTGCTTTTTTTGCAGGTGGTGCAAACGTTGCTTTCGCCGAATACGGAATATTCAAAAACGCTGTCCGGGCTGAAGTGATTTATGACTCAGGCAGGAAAACTGAAGTCAAAAGGATATGCGGGGTAAATGAGATGTACGACCTCGCGAAATTCGTTACGGAAGATACTCCTTCCTCGTCGCTCGAAATCGCAGGAATATCAGAGACGGCAGGCAATTCGGTATATATGATTTCCTCTGCCGGTACGGAAAAAGCGTTGGCGGAAGAAACGAAAATTTCCGGTGTAAAAACAATAAACGGCGGTTCGTATTATACGCTCGCGGCAGAATACAAAGAAACTTGCGTGGGCTTCCCTATTCTCAACGCGAAAGGACAAGTTATCGGAATAATACAGCGCAATGCAAACAGCAACGACAAAAGCACGTATGCCGTTAGTGCCGATTACGCAAACAGTCTGTCTATAAAAGCCTTATCTTTCGGAGACGCAACCCTGAACTCTGTGAAAATACCCAAGCAGCTTCCCGCAAACCAGCAAGAAGCCACAACATATCTATATATGCTCGCCCAAACCACGAATGATTCCTTGCAATATACGGCGGCTTTAAGCGACTTCATAGAACAATATCCACAAAGCCCGGAAGGATATTTAGAAAGAGCTAAGTATTACGGGACGGCGAACAAATTCGCTGAATGCGAAAGCGACATAAACCGTGCAATAGAACTTTCTGAAAGCAAAGACAACCCGCATTATGTGTTCAGCCGCATATTGTACCAGAACTGCCTCTACAACACAGACAGCACAAAGACGGAATGGTCTCTCGAAAGGGCGGTCGCGGAAGCGCAAGCCGCGTATACAGCCAATCCCCAGCCGGTCTATATGCTACAAGAGGGTGATTGTTATTTCGGCATGAAAGATTATGCGAAAGCGGCGGAATGTTACGCGCAAGTAAACCGCTCCCCTATTTCATCGTCCGAAACTTTCTTCTATGAAGCCAAGGCAAGGGAAAACCTGAACGCTCCAGCTGACGAAATAATCACATTGCTCGACTCCGCTATCGGAAGGTTCGTAAAGCCTTATTCTAAGAATGCCGCACCCTATCTATGGGAACGGGCAGAAATGTTGAACCTTGCAGGAAAATACCGTGAAGCTGTGCTCGACTACAAAGAATACGAACACCTTGTCGGGTTCAACAATTTGAATGACAACTTCTATTACCGCCGCGAACAGGTATCAGTCAATGGAAAAATGTATCAGCAGGCAATAGACGACATAAACAGAGCTATCTCCCTGAAGCCGGAAGAATATCTGTACAACGTAGAAAAATCTGCCCTGATGCTGCGCCTCGGAATGTTCGACGAAGCCATCAACTCAGCAGTGAAAGCAATCCGCTTGAATGGCAGCGGAGTCGATGCGTACCGTATAATCGGCATTGCCTACGGAGAGACAAGACAAAAAGAACTTTGCTTCGAAAATCTCGAAAAGGCTATCCAGCTTGGGGATGAACATGCGCAGGAATTGCT
>CAZLLM010000005.1:0-11167 GCA_964560405.1 uncultured Prevotella sp. | reverse complement strand
AGCTGTCGGTGCCGGAGTTCGCGGAACTTGCAGACGGCATAAGGCGGGAGTGCGGGCTCAAGGAAAACTGACCCGGCGGCACGTTTCGCGTGAAACGGAACCGTACCGTTAAGGCTCGCACAATCCCATGCCGCGAATGCGGGCCGTCAAACCCTTGGGCCGCCGCCAAGCCAGGAGGATTCCCGCCAAGCCGAGAGGCTTTCCGCCCGCGCCTGTTCCGCTTCTCGCTTGCGTCTTCTGCGTTTCCCGCTTGCCACTATTCCATTTTTCGCGCACAGGCTTGCCGTTTCCCGCGGCGGGTTTCCCCGTTTTCTACGGCGGTTCAAGGCGTGTTTTGAGGGCGGTTTGCAAGGACGGAGGGATAGGATGCGCGGCTGGCGGGGAGGCTGTGCGGGGGCTTGTCCAACTCTCTTATAATCTTTGATTATCAATAAGTTGCAAAACCCGCTTTCCGAGGTCTCCCGGAGGCGGTTTTCAGCGGTTTTCAGCGGCAGAATGAGGATGCGCAGGCGCGGGGCAAGGATGCGAGGGTGGTTTGCGGGGACGCGCTTCACCTTGCGGGTGCGAGAAAAAGGATTGGTTATGCGGCGGCGGGAGGGAAACAGAGCGAGCGCGGACGTAAAGCGTAACGGCACGTGCGAAAAATGAAACGGTTACAAGTGAAAAATGGAATGGTTGCAAGAGGGGACGAAAGGCACGCGGGCGGGAAACGGAGCGGTCGCGGCGGCAGGATGAGGATGCGAAAGCGGCAGGATGAGAATGCGAAAGCGGCAGGATGAGGATGCGAAAGCGGCGGAATAAGGATGCGTGGGCGGTGGGATAAGGATGCGAGGGCGCGGGATAAGGATGCGAAAACGCGGGCAAGGATGCGAGGGGCGGAGGGATAATGGCGCGGGGGCGGAGGAAGCCTGTCCCGCCGCATTTTCAGGCCGCGCCGTTGCGCATATCGCTAATTTTAGATACTTTTGCGCAATGTTGCGGCGCCCTTTGCGGGCTCAGGCCGCGAAACCGCCCCACAAAGACGAAGATGGAGTTTACAGCCAGACAGATAGCCGAATATCTTGGAGGAGAACTGGAAGGCGACGCCGATGAACGTGTGTCGTCTTTCGCGAGAATAGAAGAAGGCGTCCCCGGCGCGCTGACATTCCTTTATTCAAGCCAGTACGAACACTACCTGTACGAGACCGAGGCGAGCGCGGCCCTCGTCCCCGCCGGCTTCCGCCCGGCCAGGCCCGTCAAGGCCGCCCTTATAAGGGTCGCGGACCCGCGAGGGGCTGTGGCGCGCCTGATGAGCCTTTATGAAAAGGCGAAACCCCGGCGCTCGGGCGTGAGTCCGCAGGCGTTCGTGGCGGAAAGCGCGAGGATAGGCGGAGGATGCTACATAGGCCCTTTCGCCTTTGTCGGCGAGAACGCCGTAATTGGCGGCGGCGCGCAGATTTACCCTAACGTTACCATAGAGGAAGACGTGAGGATAGGGAGCGGGACAATAGTCTACCCTAACGTGTCGGTCTACCGCGGCTGCGTCATAGGCTCCGGCGTGATCCTCCACTCCGGCTGCGTGATTGGCGCCGACGGGTTCGGCTTCGCGCCCTCCGGCGGCGGATACGAGAAAATCCCGCAGATAGGGAACGTAGTCATTGAGGACAATGTGGAAATAGGCGCGAACACCTGCGTCGACAGGGCTACGATGGGCTCCACTGTAGTGCGGCGCGGCGTGAAGCTCGACAACCTCGTGCAGATAGCCCACAATGACGAGATAGGCGCGAACACCGTGATTTCGGCGCAGACGGGAGTGGCCGGCTCGACGAAAGTGGGCGAATGGTGCATGTTCGGCGGGCAGGTGGGCGTGGCAGGGCACTCCGAGATAGCCGGCCGCACCCGCGCCGGCGCGCAGGCGGGGATAGCGGGGAACGTGCGCAAGGAAGGCGCGACCATACAGGGCTCGCCCGCCATCGACGCGAAGCGCTTCGCGCGGGCGTCGGCCGTGTTCAAGAACCTGCCCGAAATCTTCCGGCAGATAAACGAGATGCAGCGCGCGCTCGACAGGCTCACGCAAGGCGCGCCCGGCGACGGCAAAGACACACCCGACATACCATGTTGAAACAACAGACTCTCAAAGGCAGCTTCTCTCTATTCGGAAAAGGGCTGCACACAGGCCTGAGCCTGACGGTGACTTTCAACCCCGCCCCCGAAAACACGGGATACAGGATACAGAGAATAGACCTCGAGGGCGAGCCGGAGATACCAGTGATAGCCGAGAACGTAGTGGAGACCAAGCGCGGCACTGTGGTGGCCAAAGGCGAAGCGCGCTGCTCCACGACCGAACACGCGCTCGCCGCCCTCTACGCCTTAGGCGTGGACAACTGCCTCATGCAGGTGAACGGGCCTGAGTTCCCCATCCTTGAAGGCTCCGCCGAAACCTACGTGAAAAGCATACAGCGCGTGGGGCTGGAAGAGCAGAACGCGCCCAAGGACTTCTACACCATAAAGAAGAAGATAGAAGTGTCCGACAAGGAAAGCGGCTCGTCCGTAATAATACTGCCCGACGAGCAGTTCAGCATAACGGCAATGATTTCTTTCCAGTCGAAGTGGTTCTCAAGCCAGTTCGCCACGCTCAACGACATGGCCGACTTCCCGAAAGAAATAGCCGGGGCGCGCACTTTCGTCTTCCTCCGGGAAATAGAGCCCCTCATCAAGGCGGGCCTGATAAAAGGAGGCGACCTCGACAACGCTGTCGTCATATACGAGGACGAAGTGCCCCAAGAACGCCTTGACCAGATAGCCGACCTTATGAAAGCGGCGCACGTGGACGCGAAAAAGCTCGGCTTCCTTTCGGCGCGGCCGCTCAGCTGGTCGAACGAGCCCGCGCGCCACAAGCTGCTTGACATTGTCGGCGACATGGCTCTCGTAGGCCGCCCCATCAAAGGCCGGATTATCGCCACGCGGCCGGGGCATACCATAAACAACAAGTTCGCCCGCCTGCTGCGCCGCGAAATACGGGCGCACGAGGTGCAAGCCCCGACCTACGACCCCAATGAGGCTCCGCTCATGGACGTGAACCGCATCCGCCAGCTCCTGCCCCACCGCTACCCTATGCAGCTTGTGGACAAAGTCGTGGCTATGGGGCCGGCGTCAATAGTCGCTGTAAAGAACGTCACCTCAAACGAGCCTTTCTTTACCGGGCACTTCCCCGAAGAGCCCGTAATGCCGGGAGTGCTGCAGGTGGAGGCCATCGCGCAGGCAGGAGGCCTGCTTGTGCTGAGCGGCGTTGACGAGCCCGAAAGGTGGAGCACATATTTCATGCGCATAGACAACGTGAAATTCCGCCAGAAAGTAGTGCCGGGCGACACCCTCGTGTTCAAGGTGGAGCTGCTCGCCCCCATACGGCACGGCATTTCCTCGATGCGCGGCTTCGTGTTCGTAGGCGAGAAAGTGGTCTGTGAGGCGACGTTCACGGCGCAGATTGTAAAGAACAAGTGAAACAACGCAGCGCGGCGCACGAGCCGCCGGACGCACACTACCGTAAAACAGATGAGCAGAATAAGCCCTTTGGCGTACATCGACCCGGAAGCGAAGATAGGCAAGGACTGCGAGATAGGCGCTTTCAGCTTCATTGACAAGAACGTCGAGATTGGCGACAACAACGTCCTGATGAACAATGTCACAATACTCAGCGGCGCCCGCATAGGCCGTGGCAACGTCTTCTTCCCCGGCGCGGTGATAAGCGCAATCCCCCAAGATCTAAAGTTCAGGGGCGAGGAGACCACGGCGATTATAGGCGACAACAACAAGATACGCGAGAACGTAACCGTCAACCGCGGCACGGCGTCGAAAGGCAGGACTATAATAGGCTCTGACAACCTCCTTATGGAGGGCGTCCACGTAGCCCACGACGTTACATTGGGAAGCGGCTGCATCATAGGCAACTCCACGAAAATCGCGGGCGAAGTCATAATCGACGACTTCGCCACAATAAGCGCCGCCGTCCTGATGCACCAGTTCTGCCATGTGGGTGGATACGTAATGATAGGCGGCGGCACGCGCTTCAGCCAGGACATACCCCCCTACATACTTGTCGCGAGAGAGCCCGCGGCTTATCAAGGTCTGAACATAGTGGGCCTGCGCAGGCGGGGATTCACAAACGAGACGACCGAAATAATACACAAAGCGTACAGGATTCTCTACCAGAGCGGGCAGCTCCGCGAAGAAAGCATAGCACAGATAAAAAGGGAACTGCCCATGACAAGAGAGCTCGTCTACATCATAAACTTCGTAGAAACCGCCGGGCGCGGCATAATAACATAGCCGTTCCGCCCGCACCGGGCAAATAGCCACCGAGATGATATACCGTTTCACAATAGTAAGCGACGAGGCCGATGTCTTTTTCAGGGAAATAAGAATTGACGCCGACGCCATGTTCCTCGACCTGTGCCAGACGCTGCTCGCATCGTGCGGCTACTCCGACGACCAGCTCACCAGCTTTTGCATCACCAATGACGAGTGGGAAAAGACCTGCGAGGTTACCCGCGAGGATATGGGAGCGTCGGAAGCGGACGAAGACGTGTACGTAATGGACGAGACGCGCCTGCGCGACCTTATAGACGAAGAGCGGCAGCGCATGACTTTCGTGTTTGACACTTTCGAACAGCGTTCAATGTACATCGAACTGAAAGAGATAATTCCGGGACAACGCATGGAAAAGGCAGCCGTAACGCGGAGCATCGGAGAGGCGCCGCCGCAGCTACTAATGCCCGAAACGCAAAAGCGGAAAGACACGCCGCTCCCGGGCATTGACAGCGGCGAGGATTTCTACGGCAGCGAGGGCTTCAATGAAGGCGACCTCGAAAACGAGAGCCTCGGCATCAGTGAAGACATTTCCTGCTGAGTGTGCCGGAACACGGTATGCTCATGTCCGCGCCCAAGTCCGCGAAGACGCTTCGCAGCCCTGCCTTGAAACGGTGATGACAAGTAGTACGCATTCGGAAGCGCGGCGGATGCGCTTCAAAATATTTCTGACATATTTCAAAATGCGAGGGACATAATCCTGAAGAGGCGGCGTTTCCGCGATTGGCGGGGAGCACCGCGCAAATGCCGCCTGCACTGCACGGGCTGGCTTGTCCGGCAAAAGAACGTCAAATGAAAACCCTCGCTGTGGTTATAGGCCCAACGGCAGTTGGCAAGACCGAAGTGTGTGTCCGCTTGGCGCAGCATTTCGGCACTGCGGTGGTGAACGCCGACTCGCGGCAAATCTACCGCGGACTGGAAACCGGGACGGCGGCGCCCACGCCCGAAGAAAAGGAGAAAGCCGGCTTTCTCCTCGCCGGAAGCCTCCCGATAACGGAATATTACAGCGCGGCACGCTTTGAGCAAGACGCTCTCGAAGCGATAAACGGCATACTTTCGTCGCACGAGATAGCCATTCTTTCGGGAGGGAGCATGATGTACGTCGATGCGGTAACGGACGGCATTGATGACATCCCCTCGATCGACTCTGAAACGAGAGACTTCCTGCGCCGAAGGCTGGAAAAGGAGGGTCTTGACGCGCTTGCCGCCGAACTGCGCCTTGCAGACCCGGAATATTACAGGACGGCTGACAGGAAAAACACCCGCCGCATAGTACACGCCCTTGAAATATACTACGCCACAGGCAGGCCTTGCTCCGCCTTCCGCACACGCGCGTCAAAGCCCCGCCCGTTCAGCATTATCAAAATAGGACTGGCGCGTCCTCGTCCCGAACTGTACGCGAGAATCAACGCCCGCGTCGAAAGTATGTTTGCCGCCGGACTTCCCGAAGAGGCGCGCGCCTTATTCGGCATGCGTCATCTGAATGCGCTTAACACCGTCGGCTACCGCGAACTCTTCCGGCATTTCGACGGCGAGCTTACCCTTGAAGAAGCGAAAGAGAAAATCAAGCGCAACACACGCGTTTACGCAAAAAAGCAAATCGCTTGGTACAAGCGCGATGCGGGCATAACATGGTTTCATCCCGATGAGTGCGGTCGGATAGCGGATTTCATCAGCAGTGCTACGCACGGAAAACAGTAATTTTGGTACATTTGTCCCGAAAAATCGCACGTCTGCCTCGCGTTCCACGCACATGTTCCGCCGTAGCGCAGGCAGGCATGAAAACAGTGCGCAATCCCCTCAAACCTTTCACATGAAAAACAAACATACAGAGCTTGCAAAGCGGATAGTGGCGGAAGCCAGAAAACATTTCCGCTCCGCCGTACGCTGGTACGCGGGGCAGTTCAAAGGCAGGCCTTGGTGGCGCAAGGCCGTGGCTGGGACGGTTTCATTCTTCGTCCTTGTCGTGCTTTACTTCACGGCCGTAAACCTGAATTTCCTGTGGCTGTTCGGCAAATCGCCTACCATCCGCAGCATTATGCACCCCGAAACCAGCGAAGCCTCCGAGCTGTACAGCGAAGACGGCGTTCTGATAGGAAAATATTTTAACGAAAACCGCACGCCGGTGGAGTTCGGCGAAATAAGCCCTGTGTTCTTCAACGCGCTTATCGACACCGAAGACGAGCGCTTTTACAGCCACCACGGAATAGACGTGCAAGGGCTCTTCGCTGCCGTGAAAGACATATTCAGGGGACGTACGCGAGGCGCCTCGACGCTGACGCAGCAGCTTGTGAAGAATATGTTCCGCGTCCGCACCCAATACTCCACCGGGCTGCTGGGGAAAATTCCCGGACTGGGCATACTTATAATGAAAAGCAAAGAATGGGTGCTGGCCGTAGAAATAGAAATGTTCTACGGAAAACAGGAAATCCTCACCATGTACGCGAACACCGTTGACTTCGGCTCAAACGCTTTCGGCATCAAGACGGCCGCGAAAACCTATTTCAACACTACGCCGGAAAAGCTTACGGCAGAGCAGTCCGCGGTATTGGTGGGGCTTCTGAAAGCAACCAGCACGTACAATCCCCGTATAAATCCCGTCAACAGTCTGAAGCGGCGGAATGTCGTTCTTGACAATATGCAGGCGCACCAGCACCTTTCAGCTAAGGAATGCGACTCAATAAAACGGCTGCCTCTGTCACTCAACTACAAAGTGGAGACCGTCTACGACGGCAAAGCACTTTATTTCCGCGAAGCCGTCGCCAACAGCCTGCGGCAATGGTGCAAAGACAACGGGACAGACCTGTACAGCGCAGGACTTAAAATATACACCACGCTCAATTACCGTATGCAGCGATACGCGGAGCAGGCTCTGTTGAAACAAATGCGCATCGTGCAGCGCAATTTCTGTAACCACTGGGGAAACGAAGACCCTTGGAGGGACGAACATCACAACGTAATCCCGAATTTCATAGAAGACCTCGCGAAAAAGACTGACCACTACAAGTTTCTGAGCCGGAAATACAGCAGCGAAGACTCCATTTTCCATTACCTAAGCCAGAAACACAAAGTGAAGCTCTTCGACTACGGCGGCGAAAAGGAGGAATATATGTCGACGCTTGACTCAATCCGCTATATGGTCAAATTCATGCACGCCGGCCTCGTTGCCATGGAGCCGCAGAACGGACACGTGAAAGTCTGGGTGGGCGACATCGACTTCAAGTCGTGGAAATACGACAAAGTGACAGCCATGCGCCAGCCGGGCTCCACGTTCAAGCTGTTTGTGTACGCCGAAGCGATGAACCAGGGCCTGACTCCATGCGACCGCCGCCCCGACGAGTACATCAGCCTTGACGTGATGAATGAAAAAGGCGAACTTGAACCGTGGCGGCCGCACAACGCCAACGGATACTTCACGGGCGACACCATACCTCTTCTGGCCGCGTTCGCGCAGAGCATAAACAGCATAGCGGTAAGAGTTGGTCAGGAAGTCGGCACGTTCAACATAGCGCGCACCGCGCACGAGATGGGGATAAAATCCCCGCTGCACGACAAGCCTTCGCTCGCTCTCGGCTCCTCCGACGTGAACCTTCTGGAGCTCGTGAACGCATACTCCACAGTGGCGGATGACGGCCGCGTGCACGAGCCCGTGCTTGTGACGAAGATAACCGACAGGCACGGGAAAGTAATCTATACAGCGAAAGACGTGTCCCGTCAGGCGATACCCTACCGCACTGCGTTCTTCATGCAGCAGCTCCTCTCGGGCGGCCTGCGTGCGTATGGCGGCACGTCAATGGCCTTGTGGCGTTTCGTCCGCCCATTCGACAAGACGACCTCCTTCGGCGGCAAGACAGGCACGAGCAACAATCATTCCGACGCATGGTTCGTAGGCGTGACCCCCGGCCTTGTAAGCGGCGCGTGGGTGGGCGGAGAATACCGCTCCATACACTTCCGCACCGGCGAGCTTGGACAAGGCAGCCGCACCGCGCTCCCCATTGTAGGCGGCTTCCTCGAATCCGTACTCGGCGACCCGGCGTTCTCAAGATACCTGCGGAAATTCCCGCCTGCCAAAGAGAAAATCGACAGAGAATGCTATACCTGCACCTATATGCCTCGTCCGCGTGAAGACGAGGACTCCACGAAATTGAACCTCGACAGTCTTTCGGCGGCCGACTTCCTGATTGACGACGCCACAGAGCCTGTGTTCGATGACGGGGAAACCGGCGCGGACGGCCTGGCAGACTGACGTGCGCCATTTCTTGTACGCACAGCGTGCGGAGCAAGCAAGGCGCGCCCGAAGCGTCCTGCCGTAGGCCGCACAAGTAACCAGCCGCAGGCCGCGCGTCCCTCTTCCCGCCGCCGGAAAGGCCGTTTCCGCGGCGGCAAGGCGCGGCGTTCCGGCGAAAAGGCATAACTTTGCCTCGTTTGAAACCGACATGACGACACATTATGGATTGGATTAACCCCCTGTTCACCGACACATCGTCAGTGGCGCACATAATTCTTGTTTTCTCCGTCGTAATCGCAGCCGGCGTACTGCTCGGGAAAATAAAAATCGGCGGCATATCGCTCGGCGTTACTTTCGTGCTGTTCATGGGCATCCTCGTAGGGCATATCTACAACACCTCGCTGCCGGGCGGCGGATACGCCTGCCCTCTTCAGGTGGCCAACTTCATCCAGGACTTCGGGCTTATGCTCTTCGTCTACTGCATAGGCCTGCAGGTCGGGCCCTCGTTCTTCGAAAGCTTCCGCAAGGGAGGCGTGCAGCTGAATATGCTCGCCGTGGGTCTGGTGGCGTTAAACATAGGGATAATGCTCGCGCTCTACTATCTTGTCTTCGACACGGAAGACCCCGACAGCCTGCCGATGATGGTGGGAGTGCTGTTCGGGGCGGTGACCAACACGCCCGGCCTTGGCGCGGCCAACGAAGCGCTGGCGGGAGCGGCGCAGGGCGGCGTTCCGCAGATAGCCGCAGGATACGCATGCGCTTACCCGCTCGGCGTACTCGGCATCATCGGCTCCACAATACTGCTTCGATACATCTGCCGCGTCAACCTCGCCGAAGACAGCGAAGCCTTGGAGCGCGAAGCCAATGACAACGTCCACACCAAGCCGCACACCATGACACTGCTCGTGACCAATCGCGCGCTCGCCGGAAAGACAATAAGCACCGTGAGGCAGTTCCTCGGACGCAACATGGTCTGCACGCGGATGCTGCGCGGCGGGCGGTTCATCGTGCCTAACGACAAGACCGTGCTGCAAGACGGCGACAAAATAAACATCGTCTGCTCCGAAGAAGACGCGATGCCCATCGAGGCTTTCATAGGCGAAACGATAAACGTGGACTGGCGTACCGAGAAACAGCCCGTCGTCTCCCGCAGGATAATAGTGACACAGGCGGAAGTGAACGGCAAGACGCTCGGACACATGAACTTCAGCACCGTCTACGGAGTGAACGTAACCCGCGTGACACGCTCCGGCATCGAACTGTTCGCCCGGCGAAGCCTGCGGCTGCAGATAGGCGACAGGCTCAGGGTGGTAGGCCCCGAAGATGCCGTGAAGCACCTCGCCGCGCGAATGGGAGACTCCGAGAAACGCCTCGACAGCCCGAACGTAGGCACACTCTTCCTCGGCCTGCTCCTCGGCATCCTGCTCGGCAGCCTGCCGGTCGCCTTCCCCGGAATGCCGGCTCCTGTGAAGCTCGGGCTCGCCGGCGGGCCGCTGATTGTGGCCATACTCATAAGCAGCAAAGGCTACAAGATGCACATCGTGGCGTACACCACCACAAGCGCCAACCTGCTGCTGCGCGAAGTGGGGCTGGTGCTGTTCCTCGCGGCGGTAGGGCTCAAAGCCGGCGCAGGCTTCTGGGACACCGTGGTGTCGGGCGACGGAGTGAAATACGTGTGGACAGGCTTCCTGATAACCGTCATCCCCATCCTCGCGATAGGAATGATAGCGCGGATGAAATACAAGGTCAACTACTTCACCCTTACAGGCCTCATCGCCGGAGCCACCACCGACCCGCCCGCGCTGGCGTTCGCCAGCTACACCGCCGGCAACGACGCGCCTGCGGTAGGCTACTCCACAG
This sequence comes from uncultured Prevotella sp., assembly GCA_964560405.1. Taxonomy (GTDB): domain Bacteria; phylum Bacteroidota; class Bacteroidia; order Bacteroidales; family Bacteroidaceae; genus UBA6398. The sequence goes on along the minus strand of CAZLLM010000005.1, from coordinate 735 downwards.
TCTACCCGCTGACAATGTTCCTGCGGATAATAAGCGCGCAAATCCTGATACTCTTCCTTTGCTTCTGAAAGCCGCCGGCTCTCCGGCAGTATGCGCCCCCGGCGCTCCGGGCGCGGGAAGAGACACGCCACCGCCCGCTTCAGATCATGCCCCGCCCCAAAACCTATCACCCGCGGAGTCTCCGCCCCGCCGTCCCGTCGCTTTGACCCGCTTGCCTCGCATTTTTTCCCGCCCCCGAAACCCGCTGAAACCACCGCCTCGCCTCCTTGAAACGCCGCCCTCGTCCGCTTCTTTTCCCGCCCGCCGCCGCGAAACCAGTCCGTTTTCTCGCATCTGCAAGGCGAAGCGCGCCCGCAAACCGCCTGCGCGTCCTTATTCCATTGTCCTCGCATCCATATCCCGCCCGCCTATACCCGCTGAAAAGCCGCCGGAATCTGCGGAAACCATCGCCCCGCATCCTTAATCCAGTCCCCTCACCGCCTTATCCTGCCGTCCTCGCCCGCTCCGTTTTCCGCCCGCCATCGCAAAACCAGTCCGTTCTTCCACACTCGCAAGACGAAGCGCGCCCTGCAAACCGTCCCTGCGACCCGCAGGAATCCGCCGATACTCGCTGGAAACGCCGCCGCGAACCGTTGAAAACAGCCGGAATCCGCCTCAAAACCACGTCTGCAAACTGTCGGAAAGCGGGTTTTGCAACTTATTGATAATCAAAGGTCATAAGATTATGCCAATTGT
>CAZLLM010000004.1:0-11370 GCA_964560405.1 uncultured Prevotella sp. | reverse complement strand
TATATGAAAGTTGACTCGAGATTATAAGAGAGTTGGACAAGCCCCCGCACCGCCTTCCCGCCGCCCCCGTAAACGCCCGCGAAATATGCCCTTGAACCGCCGCAAAACCACCCCACGCCGCAGGCTGGAACGGGCAGCGCACGGGCGGGAACGACAGGAATGCCGCCAGAAAACGGGAAGCCGCAGGCGGGAAGCGGATAATGGCGCGAGACGGAGCGGACGAAACGGAAAGTGTGACAGCGGAGCTTTCCGTTTCCAAGTGGCGCGCTTTGGCTTATGAGGGCGCGCTATGCTTCGACGGGTGCGAGGGAATGAATTGTTTTGCAAGCGCAGGAGGTAACGCAAAGGTGGCAGCGCGGGAAAATCCGCCCTCAATCCGCCGCGGGAAAACGGGGAAGACGCAAAACAGGAACGGACAGCACATGGGCAGGAACGCAAAGAATGCCGCCGGAAAAACGAAACAGCGTAGAAAAAGATTAGGAAGGATGCGGGCAGGAAGCGGGGAAGTCGTCGGCGGAAAATGGGAAAGGCGCAGGCAAGAAGCAGACAAAATGCCGCCGGAAACGGGACAAGCGCGAGCAGGAACACGGAGGGGCGCAGGCGAGAAACGGGAAAAGCGTCGGCGGGAAACGAAGCAAGTGCTGGCAGAAACGCAAAGGATGCCGCTGGAAAACGAAACAGCGTAGGAAGAGATTAGGAAGGATGCAGGCAGGAAGCGGAGAAGTCGTCGGCGGAAAACGGGAAAGGCGCAGGCAAGAAGCGGGAAAAGCGTCGGCGGGAAGCGAGGGAAGTGCGGGCAGGAACGCAAAGAATGCCGCCGGAAAACGAAACAGCGTGGGAAGAGATTAGGAAGGATGCGGGCGGGAAGCGGGGAAGCTGTCGGCGGGAAGAGAGCGAGTGCAACGGGAATGCGGGCGGCGCCGCGGGCACTGACACGCGGCACTTCCGGCGCGTCAGCGGGACGGGGCGGTCTGGGGCGCGGAGGGCAGGAAGTCGGACACGTCGTAGCCGTGGTCGATAAGGTCGCGCACTACGCCGGAGCTTATGGCGGCGAGGGGCGGCTCGGTGAAGAGCAGCACGGTTTCGACGCCTGTGAGCCGGCGGTTCATGTCGGCCATGTCGCGCTCGTACTCAAAGTCTTTCACAGAGCGCAGCCCCCGCAGTATGAACTGCGCCCCCACGCGCCGGGCGAAGTCGATAGTGAGGTCGCCGTAACTTTCCACGCTCACCCTCTCTTCGCCGCGGTAGCAGCCCCTTATCCGCGCCACCCTTCCGGCGGCGTCGGAGAGCATCCGCTTCTGCTTGTTTACGCCTACGCCTATCACTATGCGGTCGAACAGGGTCAGGCCGCGCCTTACTATGGCGGCGTGCCCTATCGTGAACGGGTCGAAGCTGCCGGGGAAAACCGCTATTTTCGCTTGTTCCATGCCTTGCGCGCATTCTTCGCGCCTTACTTCTCCCATTCCCCGCCGTCTTCGGGCCGGTCTTCCTCGACCACGAGGTGGTCGATGATGAAGTTCTGGCGTTCCATCGTGTTCTTTCCCATGTAATATTCGAGCATTCCGGCTACCTGGTCGCTTTTCTGCAGCGTGACCTGTTCGAGCCGCATGTCCGGCCCGATGAAGCGTCGGAACTCGTCGGGGGAGATTTCGCCCAGCCCTTTGAAGCGTGTGATTTCGGGGTTGGGCTGCAGGCGCGCGACGGCCGCCCGGCGCTCTTCCTCGCTGTAACAGTAGACCGTCTCGAACTCGGAGCGCCCGTCGCTGCGGCTTTTCCTCAGTATGGACGCGCCTGCGGCGAGGGCGGGGGCCGCGGAGGGGGCGGCGCTGTTTCCGGGCTGCTTCCGCTTCTTGTTGCGCACGCGGAAGAGGGGCGTCTGGAGAATGTAGACGTGGCCTTTCTTTATAAGTTCGGGGAAGAACTGCAGGAAGAATGTTATCATGAGGAGCCGGATGTGCATCCCGTCCACGTCGGCGTCGGTCGCGACGATGACCTTGTTGTACCGCAGCCCGTCGAGCCCGTCTTCTATGTTGAGGGCGGCCTGGAGCAGGTTGAACTCCTCGTTTTCGTACACCACCTTTTTCGTCAGCCCGAAAGTGTTGAGCGGCTTCCCGCGCAGGCTGAACACCGCCTGCGTGCTCACGTCCCGGCTTTTCGTGATGCTGCCTGAGGCGGAATCGCCCTCTGTTATGAAAATGCTGCTGTCGTCGCGCCGCCCGTCGCGCGCGTCGTTGAAATGGACGCGGCAGTCGCGCAGCTTGCGGTTGTGCAGGCTGGCTTTCCTCGCCCGCTCTCGCGCCAGCTTGGTTACGCCGCTGATGGCTTTGCGCTCCTTTTCCGACGAGAGTATCTTGCTGAGCATCGCCTCAGCCGTGGCGGAGTTTTTGTGGAGGTAGTTGTCGAGGTTCTCCTTGAGGTAGTCGCCCACGAACTTGTTCACGCTCGTTCCGCCGGGCGACATGGCGAGGCTTCCCAGCTTCACTTTCGTCTGGCTTTCGAACTGCGGCTCCTCCACGTTGACGGCTATTGCGGCGACGATGCCGTTGCGGATGTCCTGGTAGTCGAGGTTGCGGTTGAAGAACTCCTTTATCGTCTTGGCCACATGCTCCTTGAAGGCGCTCTGGTGCGTCCCGCCGAGCGTGGTGTGCTGCCCGTTCACGAAAGAGTGGTATTCCTCGCCGTACTGGTCGGTGTGGGTGAATGCTATCTCTATGTCCTCTCCCGTGAGGTGGATTATGGGGTAAAGCCCTTCGGCTGTCATGGTGTCGGCGAGGAGGTCTTCAAGCCCGTTGCGGCTCTGTATCCTGCTTCCGTTGAACGTGATTGTCAGCCCGGTGTTGAGGTAGGTGTAATTGCGCAGCAGGTTTCCGATTATTTCCGTGCGGAAGCTGTAATTGGCGAAGAGCGCGGGGTCGGGCTCGAAAGCGGTGTATGTGCCGTTCGCCTCGCCGGTGTTCCCGGCCGTGTCGCTTACGAGCCTCCCCCGCTCGAACCTCGCCGCCCTTACCGCGCCGTCGCGGTAAGACCTCACCTCGTAGCTTGTGCTCAGGGCGTTTACGGCTTTCGCGCCGACACCGTTCAGCCCGACGCTCTTCTTGAAGGTGCGGGAGTCGTATTTCGCGCCCGTGTTGAGCACGCTCACCGCCTCCACGAGCTTGCCGTGCGGGATGCCCCGCCCGTAGTCGCGCACCGACACGCGCCTGCCCTCTTCGAGCGTCACCTCTATCCTTTTCCCGGCGTTCATCTTGAACTCGTCGATGGAGTTGTCTATGGTCTCTTTCAGAAGCACGTAGATGCCGTCTTCCGGGTGGGAGCCGTCGCCGAGCCGCCCGATGTACATTCCGGGGCGCGTGCGGATATGCTCGATGTCGGACAGGTGGCGTATGCTGTCGTCGGAGTACTCCGGGGGCGCGGCCTGCGCCGCGCCGGGGCTTTTTCCGCTGAATATGTCGTCTGCCATGATGCTGTTTTGGCGGGAGGCGCGCGGGCGGCCTCACCTGATGTCCTTGCGGTAGCAGCGGCGGCGCTTGTGTATTTCGCCTTCAAGGTATTTCCACTGCGCCTGCACCTTGCTGTTGCTTTCGAGCTCGGGGTTGGTCTCCCCGTCCTTGAAGCCCATTTTCATGTATATGGGGATGAGGTCGGCGAAGAGCAGCGCGTTCACCCCTTTGTTCTGGTACTCTTTCTTCACCCCCACGAGGAGCAGGTCGAGCGTTTCGGAGCGCTTGAAGAAGAGGGCCTTCGCCAGGTGGAACCATCCGAAGGGGAAGAGCCGCCCCTTAGCCTTCTGCAGGGCGCGGGATATGGACGGCATGGAGATGCCGACGGCCACAGGCTCGTTGTCGCTGTCTTCCACCACCGTCACCATCCGCAGGTCGAGGAGCGGGAAATACTCCCTCACGTACTGGTCCACCTGCCTGTCGGTCATTTCCGAGAAGCCGAAGAGAGGCTCGTAGGCTTCGTTTATCAGGCGGAACACCTTGTAGGCTATCCCAGTCCTTTTCAGCTCGCGCCGCGACTTTATCTTGCGCACGTGCAGGTTATAGCGCCTCTTCACGATCTCCGCCGGGCGGCTGTACCCTTCGGGCAGCGCCTTGGGCACGAGCAGCTTCTTCTCTATCCAGTCGGCCTGTTTCTCGTAGCCCAGCGCCTCCATGTGGAGCGGGTAGTAAGGGTAGTTGTATATGGTGGACATGGTCGAGAGCTGGTCGAACCCCCAGATGAGCATCCCCTCCGCGTCGAGGTCGGTGAACCCCAGCGGCCCCGACGCCTCCGTCATGCCCCTCTCCTTCCCCCACTCCTCGACGGCGGCGAGCAGGGCTGCCGACACGCGCCTGTCGTCAATGAAGTCAATCCACCCGAAGCGCACGTTCCGCGTGTTCCACCTCTCGTTGGCGCGGCGGTTGATTATCGCGGCAACGCGCCCCGCCACCTTCCCGTCGAGGTAGGCGAGGAAAAACTCCGCCTCGCAGAACTCGAAAGCGGCGTTGCGCTTCGGCGAGAACGTCCGCAGCATGTCCTCGTAGAGGTCGGGCACTGAATACGGGTTGCCCTTGTAAAGCTCGTAGTTGAAGCGTATGAACTTCTTCATCTCCGCCTTGCCCGACACTTTTCTAACCTCTACCGGCATACTCTCTTCCGCTGTTTTGCGCCGCGGCCCGCCCGCGGCATTCCGCCCGCAAAGTTATGATTTTTCGCGGAAAAAGCGAGCCGCGCCGCCCGGTTTGCGCCCCGCCGCGGCCGCAGGGCCGGCTGCGCGGCTTCCCCCGCCTCCGTATGTTTTGGATAATCATTCATATTTTCCGATAAATATGCAGGCTTGCAATCTGCAGGGAGAGGCGCGCCGCCGCCGTTACCAAGGCTGCCGGAGTGCCTTCGCACGGCGCGGAAAAGGCGCGAAACGGCGTTTCCGCGCCTCTGGGAGCGGTCCGGAAACGGGTTTTGCAACTTATTGATAATCAATGGCTATAAGAAAAGCCAAATTGTCTTATAATCTCCTTCCAACTCTCTTATAAGACAATTTTGAGACTCTTATAAGACAATTTTAAGAGTCTTATAAGACAATTTTTACACTCTTATAAGAGAATCAAAACACTCTTATATGAGAGTTGACCTATAGATTATAAGACAATTGGACAAGCCCCCGCAGAGCCTTCCGGCTGCGCGCCCCGCAAGGCGCGGGGCTGAGGCGCGGCGGGCGGCGGAATCCCCCTCCCCTTCGAATCGCGAGGGCTGCGCGGCGGGGCTTCCGCGCAGGCCGTCCGTATGATAAATATTCATTTCCCGGAACGCCTTGCTCGCGCTTCAAGGCGCGACGGCACGCCGCGCCGCCGCGCTCACTCGCAGAGCGTCTCGACAGGGATGCCGCCCAGCTCCGCCGCCGTGCCGGAGAATGAAGACCAGTAGCTGCCTATTATCCGCGACGTGCGGGCGAGGGCGAACAAGTCGGCGGCCGCCGCGCGCATGCCCTCCACAGAAGAGCGCGACAGCACGCCGTCCGATGCGACCACGCTCCCGGGGAACTCGGCCGCGAAGCGCCGCCTCACCTCCTCGCTGTCGGAGGCGAGGAAGAAGCGGGCCTGCGGGTCGCGCGACAGCTCCGCCCGCAGGCGCTCCGCGAACAGGCGCGCCGGGCTGCGCCGCCGCGACACCGCGTTGTCGCCCTCGCGTATGTGCACGCCCACAGCCCGCGCCCCGAAGAGCGCCGCGAGCCGCCCCGCCTCTTCCGCCACCTGCGGCGCGGGGCGGAACATGTCGCCCATGGCTATCCCCCCCCCGAAAAAGTCGAAGCACGTGGACACGTAGACGCGGCGGCGGCGCGAGAGCAGCGAGAGCACGTCCTCCCTGCCGGAGCCGCCGTAGCCGGAGCGGCATGCGCGGCGGGCGGCCTTCCGCGCCAGCGCGGGCAGCCACAGGTTGCGGCGCGACGCGGGCGTGTCGCGGAAGCGCGCCGGCGCCACGAGGAAGCCCTCCGCCCCCTCCGGGAAGCCCTCCGGCAGCGGGGCGAAGACGTCGCCGAAACGGCAGCCGCACTCGGCGCACTCCCTCCACGCCACGCGCACACGGCACGCGGCGGCCGCCGCTGCGTTGGCCGCGGCGAGCATTACGCGCATGCGGTTGCAAAGCCCGCCTTCGGGGGCGACGACGAGCGACGCGCCGCCTCCGAAGGCGGGGGAAAGGGGGTTGTTTAGCATGGCTGCCGTCATCACTGCGGCGCGCCGCCGCAAGCGGGGCGGGCGCCGGCCGTCATTTCACCTTGAGCCTGTCGAATCCGTTGCCGAACACGCCCACCACCTTGCTCTGCGAAATGAAGGCGTGGGGGTCGATGTGCTTTATTATGCGGAAAATGTCCTTGCTCTCGCGCCTGCGGGCAAGCACGATGAGCACTTTCTGCTCCTGCCCTGTGTACCAGCCGTGCCCGTCGAGCACCGTCACGCCGCGGTGGTAGACGGTGATGGCGGAGGCTATCTCGGCGTAACGGCGCGAGATGATGAGGAACTGCACGCTCTGCCGCCCGCTGTTAAGCACTGAGTCGAGCGTGTAGCTGGTGATCATGAGCGTGCAGTAGCCGAAGAGCAGGTGCTGCAGGTCGCCCGCGGGCGTCAGCAGGGTGGACGTTACGATAAGCACGTCGCACAGCATCATCACGTGCCCTATCGTAATGTCGCGGTACTTGTTCACTATGGCCGATATGATGTCAGTGCCGCCCGTGCTCCCGCCTTGCAGGAACACGATGCCGAGGCCGAGCCCCTGCAGCAGCGAGCCTATGACGCACGCCATGAAGCCCTGGTCGCCGAGCAGCATGGGCAGCCCCTCGCCGCTCATCTGGTAGCCCGGCAGCCGCGCTATGAGGGCCTGCCCCCACGCGAGGAGGGCGCTGAGCGTCAGTACGGCGTAGATGGTCTTCACGCAGAACTTCGCCCCGAGCACGCGCACCGCCCCCGCGAGCAGCACGGAATTGATGAGCAGGTAGGTGTAGTGCGCGGGGAACGCGCCGTTCGTGGCGTAGAATATCAGCGCGCCTATGCCGGCCACGCCGCCCGTCGTGATGCGGTAGGGCAGTATGAAGCAGCAGAAGCCGACGAGGTAGCTCACTATGCCGAGAGTTATCAGCAGGTAGTCGTGTATAATCTGCGCCGGCCTCAGCTTGAGGGCCGGGATTGACTTAGCTATGTTCATGCGCCGTTCTTATTTCAAGACAATGTTCACAATCCGCCCCGGCACGACAATCACTTTCGCCACCGTCCTGCCCGCGAGGTATTTCTGCGCCTGCCCGCATCCGAGCGCCGCGCGCTCTGCCTCCTCCCTGCCCGCGTCCGCGGGGAGGTCGAGGGTGAAGCGCGTCTTCCCGTTGAAGGAGACGCCTATCGTCACGCTTTCCTCGCGGAGGTGGCGCTCGTCGCACGAAGGCCACGAGGCGTCGCACACCGAGCCCGCGTTGCCGAGCCGCTCCCAAAGCTCCTCGGCTATGTGCGGGGCGAAAGGCGCGGCGAGCACGGCGAGCTTCGCGAGGACTTCGTGCGAAGTGCATCGCTGCGCCGCAAGCTCTCCGACGGCTATCATGAACGCGCTGACGGAAGTGTTGTAGGAGAACGACTCTATGTCGCCGGTAACCTTTTTTATCAGCCTGTGGAGCGTGCGGAGGCTGGCGGGCGAGGGGCTGCCGTCGGGGACGAGGGCGCCGTCCCTGCCGAAATACAGGCTCCACAGCTTGCGCAGGAAGCGCGAGCAGCCGTCAATCCCGTTGCTGTCCCACGGCTTGCTCTGGCTTATCGGGCCGAGGAACATTTCGTAAAGGCGCAGGGCGTCGGCGCCGTAACGCTCCGTGACGAAGTCGGGGTTCACCACATTGTACATGCTTTTCGACATCTTCTCCACCGCCCAGCCGCACACGTACCTGCCGTCTTCGAGCAAGAACTCCGCACCCGCGTACTCCGGCTTCCAGCGGCGGAACGCTTCGGTGTCGAGAATGTCGTTGCTCACGAGGCCTACATCAACGTGGATGGGCGTCACCTCGTAGCGGCCTTTCAGGTTAAGGGAGACGAACTTGCCTTTCTCCGCGCCTTCGCGTATGCGGTAGACGAAATTCGAGCGGCCCTGTATCATCCCTTGGTTCACGAGCTTCGCGAAAGGCTCCTCCGCGACGCTGTAGCCGCGGTCGTGCAGCACTTTGTTCCAGAAGCGCGAATATATGAGGTGTCCCGTGGCGTGTTCCGTGCCTCCCACGTAAAGGTCGACGCAGCGCCAGTAGCTGTCCTTCTCCTTGCTCACCAGTTCCCTGTCGTTGTGCGGGTCCATGTACCTGAGATAGTAAGCCGAAGAGCCGGCGAAACCGGGCATGGTATTGAGTTCGAGGGGGAACACGGTGGTGTTGTTCACTTTCTCGTTTTCCACGACGGCCTTTCCCTCCGTGTCCCACGCCCATTTGCGGGCGCGCCCCAGCGGAGGCTCGCCCGTCTCCGTCGGTTCGTACTTGTCTATCTCGGGCAGCCGAAGAGGCAGGCATTCGTCGGGCAGCATCTGCGGCATGCCGTCCTTGTAGTAGACAGGGAAAGGCTCGCCCCAGTAACGCTGTCGCGAGAAAATGGCGTCGCGCAGGCGGTAGTTCACCTTCACCCGCCCGAGCCCGTGTTCCGCGACAAATTTTTTCGCGGCCGCGATAGCCTCCTTAACTGAAAGCCCGTTGAGAGAGAAGCCTGCCAATGCGTGAACGCCCTCACGGGGCGAGTTGATGACGATTCCCTCCTTGGCGTCGAAGCTCTCCTCCGACACGTCGCAGCCCTCGATAAGCGGTATGACAGGAAGCCCGAAGCGTTTCGCGAAAGCGTAGTCGCGGCTGTCGTGCGCCGGAACCGCCATTATCGCCCCCGTGCCGTAGCCGGCGAGGACGTAGTCGCTTATCCATACGGGCAGCTCTTCGCCCGTGAGGGGGTTTACCGCATAAGAGCCGGAGAACACGCCCGTCACCTTGCGCCCTGACATGCGCTCGCGCTCCGTGCGGCGGGCGGCCTCGCTGACGTATGCGCCCACTTCCGCAGCATGACCGGGCGCGGTGAGCTTCGGCACGAGTTCGCTTTCGGGCGCGAGCACCATGAACGTGACGCCGAACATCGTGTCGGCGCGCGTGGTGAATATCGTGAACCTGACATCGCTTCCTTTGACGCGGAACTCCACTTCCGCGCCCTCGCTCCTGCCTATCCAGTTGCGCTGCGTCTCTTTCAGCGACTCCGTCCAGTCCACCGTGTCAAGCCCGTCCAAGAGCCTCTGCGCGTAGGCGGAGACGCGCAGGCACCACTGCCGCATCCTCTTCTGCACGACAGGGTGTCCGCCGCGCACCGAAACGCCTTCGGCCACCTCGTCGTTAGCCAAAACCGTGCCCAGCTCAGGACACCAGTTCACCATCGTATCTCCGAGGTACGCGAGGCGGTAATTCATCAGCGTCCGCTGCCTTTCGGCTTCGCTCATCGCCCGCCATTCTCCGGCGGTGAAGCCCAGCTCCTCGCCGCAGGCGGCCTCAAGCCCTTCCGTGCCGCGCTGCGCGAAACGCTCCTCCAGGCCGCTTATGGGCATCGCCCGCCCTTCGCTGCGGGAATAGTAGCTTTCGAACATCAGCTTGAATGCCCATTGCGTCCAGCGGTAATATCCGGGGTCGCACGTGCGCACTTCGCGGCTCCAGTCGAAGGAGAAGCCTATCTTGTCAAGCTGCCTGCGGTAGCGGCCTATGTTCTCGGCGGTCGTTACCGCAGGGTGCTGCCCCGTCTGTATGGCGTATTGCTCGGCGGGAAGCCCGTAGGCGTCGTACCCCATGGGGTTCAGCACGTTGTATCCGCGCAGGCGCTTGTAGCGGGCGTATATGTCGGCGGCGATGTAGCCCAAGGGATGCCCTACGTGAAGCCCCGCGCCCGAAGGGTACGGGAACATGTTCAGCACATAATACTTAGGCCGCGAGGGGTCTTCCGTAACACGGTACGTGCCGTCCGCGGCCCAGCGCGCCTGCCATTTGCGTTCTGTTTCCTTGAAATCGTAATCCATCTTCAAGCCCGGATTTGACAGCCGCCCGTATAAGGCCGGCGTTTCCGGGCGCAAAGATACTTATTTTATCCGTTCAGGTGTTCGTTCAGGGAAAAACGGGCGGCCTCCCCGCGGAAAGCGCCCGCCGCGCCCCCTACTCTACCGGCTGGAATGCGCCGTCCTTTATCCTGATGTCCTTTATGACGAGCCGGGAGCCGCGGCCGTTGGGCGAGTGGAACGAGATTTTGAGGTTGCCTTCGAGGTCTTCGAAAACCATCTGGTGGCCGCCGTCCCTGCTGAACACAGGCTTTTCGAGATGCTCCCACGGGCCGAGTATGCTGCCCGACCGCGACACCGCCTGCCCTATCGAGTATTCCGGCGCGAAGCTCGACCACAGCATGAGGAGGCTGCCGCTTTCCTTGTCTTTCCATACGAAAGGTGCGTCGGTCACCAGCGACCCGCCGCCGCCCCGCACGGGCCACGCCGCTTCGTCGGCCGCGAAAAGGCGGCGCGGCTCGCCTTCGCCCCGGTCAAGCCCCTCGCCGAGCCGCTGGCACCACACCTCGCCTGTCTTGCCCTTCACATTAGGCCCGTTCCACTCCACGCTGAACACGAGCCACGGGGCGCCCTCCTCGTCGATGTAGAGCGAGCCGTCAAGGCACTGCATCCCGGCGGGCGTAACAAACAGCCTCTCGTCGGGCACGATGGTGCGGTAGGGCCCGGTAACGCCGCCTTCCGAGCGGAGGACCGTCGTGCCGCGCAATATGCCCCGCGCCTCGTTGCTCACCGTAACGAAGCAGTAGTACCTGCCGCGGAAAAGGTACGTGTCGGGGGCCCACCAGTCGTTCACGCCGGGATAGTTTCCGGGCATGCTGAACACATAGCCCACTTCGTCCCAGAACCGCAGGTCTTTGCTCCGATAGGCGAAGAGCCTTGCGCTTCCGCCGTCGGAGCGCGACACGATCAGGTAGTAAAGCCCCGCCTCGCGGTCCGCCGTGATGAACGGGTCGCGGCAGAACAGGCTGTCATTCGGGATATGCGTCCGTGCCCCCGCCAGGGCGGACGCCGAAATCACCGCCGCCAGAAGCGGCATTCTCCATGCTGTCTTCATATCGTCTGCGTTTAACCGTCGGATTCTTCCTTCCGCCAAGGCCGCGCCCCCGCCGCGCCGCGCCGCAAAGCCGGAATCGCGCCCCCGCTCCCTGCGCGCGAATATAGCGAAAAAAGCCGGGACGCTCCGCTGCCGGCGGCGGTTGCGGGGCGGCATTCCCACGCGCCGGCGCGGCCTCTGAAAGGCCTCCGCAGAGGCTTGTCCAACTCTCTTATAATCTCATGTCAACTCTCATATAAGACAATTTT
>CAZLLM010000003.1:5148-11402 GCA_964560405.1 uncultured Prevotella sp. | reverse complement strand
GGTTTTTGCGCGACGGGGGCGGCCTGTCAGATGTCGTCGCTTCCGTATTCGGCCCAGCTCTTCACCGGCAGGTCGTCGGCTTTCATTCGGCAGAAAGCGGTGATGAACGCGTCGGCGAGGCGCGAGTTAGTTATCAGCGGGACGTTAAGGTCGATTGCGGCGCGCCTGATTTTGTAGCCGTTGTCAAGTTCTCCGGCGCTAAGGTTCTTGGGTATGTTCACCACGAGGTCTATTTTGTGTCTGTGCAGCATTTCCAGCGCCTGTGGCCTGCCTTCCTCGCTCGGCCAGAAGACGAGCGTGTTGGGTATTCCGTTTTCGGTTAGGTAACGCGACGTTCCTCCTGTGGCGTACAGCGCGTAGCCGTGCCGTGCGAGTTTCCGGCAGGCATCGAGCATTTCGGCTTTCTGTTTCGCGGAGCCTGTGGAGAGGAGTATGTTCCGCTCCGGTATTTTCTGCCCTACGGAAAGCATGCTCGCGAGCAGGGCGGAGCTTGTGTCGTCGCCGAGGCATCCCACTTCGCCCGTCGAGGCCATGTCAACGCCTAACACGGGGTCGGCTTTCTGCAGGCGGCTGAACGAGAACTGGCTGGCTTTCACGCCCACGTAGTCAAGGTCGAACAGGTTTTTCGCGGGGCGTCTGACGTTCCTTCCGAGCATTACCTTGGTGGCCAGCTCTATGAGGTTTATCTTCAGCACCTTGCTTACGAAAGGGAAGCTCCTTGAGGCCCGCAGGTTGCATTCTATCACTTTTATCTCGTTGTCTCTCGCGAGGTACTGTATGTTGAAAGGGCCGCTGATACGGAGCTGTCTGGCTATGCTGCGCGATATTTTCTTGATTCTCCTTACTGTTTCGACATACAGTTTCTGCGGGGGAAACTGTATCGTGGCATCGCCCGAATGCACGCCTGCGAATTCTATGTGCTCGCTTATGGCGTAGGCTATTATGCAGCCGTCCTGCGCGACGGCATCCATTTCGATTTCCTTGGCATGCTCTATGAAGCGGCTTACGACGACGGGGTGGTCTTTCGATACTTTCGCCGCAAGCCGCAGGAAGCGCTCAAGCTCTTCGTTGTTGGAGCATACGTTCATGGCAGCTCCGGAAAGGACGTATGACGGGCGCACGAGGACGGGGAAGCCTGTCTTGCCGATGAACTTGTGTATGTCCTCCATACTGGTGAGCGCGCTCCATTCAGGCTGGTCTACGTTAATGGCGGCCAGCATCTCAGAGAACTTCTCGCGGTCTTCTGCGTTGTCGATGCACTCAGCCGGCGTCCCCAGTATCGGTACGCGCTGCCCGTCAAGGCGGACGGCAAGGTTGTTCGGTATCTGCCCGCCGGCGGACACGATGACTCCGTAGGGGCATTCCAATTCGGCTATGTCCATCACCCTCTCAAACGTAAGCTCGTCAAAGTAGAGGCGGTCGCAGATGTCATAGTCAGTCGAGACGGTTTCGGGGTTGTAGTTTATCATTACGCTCCTGAAACCTTCTCGGCGTATTGTCTGGAGAGCCTGCACTCCGCACCAGTCAAACTCCACGGAGCTTCCTATCCTGTATGCCCCTGAACCTAGCACGATGACGGAGCGGCTGTCGCGGGCGAAGCCGATGTCGTGCCCGCAGGCGCTGTAACTCAAGTAAAGGTAGTTGGTCTGCGCGGGGTATTCGGCGGCGAGGGTGTCAATCTGCTTCACGTAAGGGACGATGCCAGCCTGTTTGCGCCGCGCCCTCACCGTGAGCATCGCCTGGTGCATGTCCATGCTTTTTTCCAATCCGAGAGCCCGGGCTATCTGGAAGTCGGAGAAGCCCTGCGCCTTGGCGCGGCGGAGCAGCCCGTCATCTAACGCGCCGATGCCGGGACAGGCCTTAAGCTCCTCGTTGGTTTCGTAAATGCAGCGGAGCTTTTGCAGAAACCATCTGTCGATTTTGGTAAGGTCGTGTATCCTGTCTGTCGTGTACCCCTTGCAAAACGCTTCGTAAATCGCGAAGACGCGCTTGTCGGTGGGTTCTTTCAAGGCTTGCTCCACGTCCTTGATTTCAAGATCTTTGTTGTCAGCAAGACCGTGCATTCCCTGTCCGATCATGCGGATGCCTTTTTGGATGGCTTCTTCAAAGGTGCGCCCTATCGCCATCACTTCGCCGACGGACTTCATGCTTGACCCGAGCTCGCGGTCTACGCCTCTGAATTTGCTCAAATCCCACCGCGGTATCTTGCATACGATATAGTCTAACGCGGGTTCGAAGAAAGCGCTTGTTGTCTTGGTGACAGAATTTTTCAGTTCGAACAGCCCGTAGCCCAGTCCCAATTTCGCAGCGACAAAGGCGAGCGGGTATCCCGTGGCTTTCGAAGCCAGCGCCGAAGAGCGGCTCAGGCGGGCATTCACTTCTATGACGCGGTAATCGTCGGAATTGGGGTCGAATGCAAATTGCACGTTGCATTCCCCTACAACTCCGAGATGCCGGATTATTCTTATGCTTAACGTGCGCAGCTTGTGGTAGTCGCGGTTGTTCAATGTCTGCGAGGGGGCGACAACGATGCTCTCGCCCGTATGTATTCCCAAGGGGTCGATGTTTTCCATGTTGCACACCGTGATACAGTTGTCGTACCGGTCGCGCACCACTTCGTACTCTATCTCTTTCCAGCCGCGCAGGCTTTTCTCTACAAGCACCTGCGGCGAGAACGAGAAAGCCTTTTCCGCAATCCTGTTCAGCTCGTTCTCATTGTCGCAGAAGCCGGAACCGAGTCCGCCCAAGGCGTATGCGGCGCGTATGATTATGGGGTAGCCCAGCTTCCGCGCCGCTTCGCGCGCTTCTTCAATGCTGCGGCACGCTTCGCTTTTTATCGTCTTTACGCTGATTTCGTTCAGACGTTCAACGAAGCGCTCGCGGTCTTCTGTGTCGATTATGGCTTGCACGGGAGTGCCCAGAACTTTCACGGAGTATTTTTCAAGCATTCCGCTCCGAAATGCTTCTATGCCGCAGTTAAGCGCGGTCTGCCCGCCGAAAGCCAGCATTATGCCCTGCGGACGTTCTTTCGCGATGACTTTCTCGACAAACAGGGGGGTTACAGGCAGAAAATATATCTGGTCGGCGATGCCTTCGCTGGTCTGCACTGTCGCGATGTTAGGGTTGATCAGGACAGTTTCAATGCCCTCTTCGTGCAAAGCTTTCAGAGCCTGCGAGCCGGAGTAGTCGAATTCTCCCGCTTCGCCTATTTTCAAGGCGCCTGACCCTAACAGCAAAACTTTTCTTATGTCCGTGTCTTTCATTTCCCGGCTTAGTTCTGGTTGATAAGGGTTAGATAATAATCGAAGAGGTATTCCGTGTCAAGCGGGCCGCCGCAGGCTTCCGGATGGAACTGAACGCTGAGCCAAGGCTTACTCTTGTGACGTACTCCTTCGTTGGAGCCGTCATTCATATTGACGAAAAGTTCTTCCCAGTCGCTGGGCAACGTAGAGCTGTCTACTGCGTACCCGTGGTTCTGGCTTGTTATGAAGCATTGATTTGTCCCTATTCTGCGCACTGGCTGGTTGTGGCTGCGGTGTCCGTATTTCAGCTTGTAAACGCTGGCACCGGCGGCTTTGGAAAGTAGTTGGTTTCCCATGCATATTCCCATGCAAGGCCGTGTTTTGGGATTTCCAAGAAATTCCCGTATGTTTTCAACGGTTCTTGTGCAAGTGTCCGGGTCTCCGGGTCCGTTGGCAAGGAATAGCCCGTCAAATTCGAGGCGGTTGAAGCCATAGTCCCAAGGGACTCGGATTACCTCCGCGCCTCTTTCTGTCAGGCAGCGGATTATGTTGTTTTTTACACCGCAGTCTACCAGTAGTATCTTCTTTTTCCCTTTCCCTTCATTGTAGCGGACAATCTCTTTGCACGACACTTGGCTCACATAGTTCACGCCTTCGTATTCGGCGCAAGGAATGTTGTCTGGCTCGTCGTTTAAGAGTATTTTTCCCATCATCACCCCGTGTTCTCTCAGCACTTTGGTAAGGGCGCGTGTGTCAATCTCTGTTATTCCGGGAATGTTTTCCCGGCGAAGCCAGTCGGAAAGGCTTTCCTCGGCGTTCCAATGGCTGTACTCCTTGCTGTAGTCGCTCACTATCAAGCCGGAGGCGTATATCCTGTCGCTCTCCATGTACGTGGCGATACCATTCAGCTCTATTGTAAAGGGAGGAACGCCGTAGTTTCCTATTAAAGGGTATGTGAGTACCAGCAGCTGCCCCGCGTATGAGGGGTCGGTGAGGCTTTCGGGGTATCCCGTCATCGCCGTGTTGAAAACAACCTCACCCGCTACAGGGAGTTCCGCGCCGAAAGAGCGGCCTATGAAGCTTGTGCCGTCATCAAGCAACAGAGTCGCTTTTTTCATTTCCTTATGTTTTGCTGAAACCACCATTCCCCCGGTTTTTTGCGTCGCTTTGGAAATACACATTCTCTATGTATTCTATGTAAGCTCGGTTAAGACACTGGATGCCGCCTTTCGTCGGGTAGTCGCCGCTGAAGTACCAGTCGCCCGGCGAGTTCGGACAGGCTTTGCGGAGGTTTTCTATCGTCTGGAATACTATTTTGATTTCGGCGTGGATGTCGTCTGACTTCAGCATTTCGGCCATCTTTTCAGAGATGTCATTGTCGGAGAACGGGGCGTAGATATTCTTTACATAGTTGTGCAATTCGTCCTTGGGCTTGTCCTCCTGTGCTTTGCAGGCGGCATAGGTGTCGGTAATCACGCTCTGCCTTTGCGTTTCTTCGAGCAGCCTTATCGCTGCGCGGAAAGCTATAAACTCTTCTAAGTTCGCCATGTCAATTCCGTAGTAGTCGGGGTAGCGCACTTGCGGCGACGAAGAAACTATCACTATTCTCTTTGGGCGCAGCCTGTCGAGTATGCGTATTATGCTTTCGCGCAGCGTAGTGCCTCTTACTATGCTGTCGTCTATTATGACGAGGCTGTCCTCTTCTGGGACAAGACTCCCGTAAGTTACGTCGTAGACATGCGCCGCAAGGCTTTTCCTGCTGCTTCCTTCGGTGATGAAAGTACGCATCTTTATGTCTTTCCAAGCGATTTTCTCGGAACGTATTCTTTTGTTGAGTATTCGCCCGATGTCTTCGTCAGAGGGTGTGCGTCCGAGCTTCTTTATTTCTTCCGCCTTATTTTCGTTGAGATACGCTTCAAAGCTTTCCATCATTCCGTAAAAAGCGGTCTCGGCCGTGTTGGGGATAAATGAGAATACAGTATGTTCAAGGTCGTAGTCTACCGACTCGAGGATTTGCCTGCGCAGGCAAGCACCGAGAGCTTTGCGCTCTTTGTAGATGTCACGGTCATTGCCACGGCTGAAGTAGATTCTTTCGAAAGAGCAATCGGCAGGCTTCTGGGCTTCCGCTATCTGCTCGAGGCGGGTTTCGCCTTTCTTGTTTATTATTATTGCTTGTCCGGCTTTCAGCTCGCACACTTCATCGGTTTTTACGTTGAATGAAGTTTGTATCACAGGTCTTTCAGAAGCTATTGCCACTTTTTCATCGTCTTTGTACCAGAATGCGGATCTTATGCCCCACGGGTCTCTCATAACGATGGTTTCCCCGCTCCCGACAACAGCGCAAATCACATAGCCTCCGTCCCATAACGGAGCCGCACTGCGGAAGATGCCAGCGATGTCAATGTTTTTTTCAATGTATTCAGTAATTTGGCGGTCTTGCAGGCCTTCGCTGCAGGCTTCTTCGTACAGACGTTCGTTCTCTCGGTCGAGGAAATGTCCTATCTGTTCGAGCAAGAGGTAAGTGTCGGCGTTGTTGCGCGGATGCAGTCCTTTCGTTGTCAGTCCGTTGAATATTTCATTGACGTTGGTTATGTTGAAATTTCCGCAAATGCAGAGGTTTCTCGCCTGCCAACTGTGTCGCCGTAGGAAAGGGTGGATGTATGTGAGGCCGCTGCGTCCGGTTGTGGAATATCTTAGGTGTCCCATGTAGATTTCTCCTGCGAAAGGGCTGTGCTTCTCTACATAGTCGGCATCGGTGTTCTCATCGCCAGGCGCGTTTCTGAAACTTCCGGTCACACGTCCGAATATTTCCTGTATGGCGGTGTTCCCCGTAGCACGTTCCCTGTAGATGAACTCCTCACCGGGTGGGGCGTGCATTTTGATACAAGCTATGCCCGCTCCTTCCTGTCCGCGGTTATGCTGTTTCTCCATCATAAGACAGAGTTTGTCCAGCCCGTAATTACAGGTTTCGTATTTCTTTTGAAAATGTCCGAGCGGTTTGAGGAGACGCAC
>CAZLLM010000003.1:0-5048 GCA_964560405.1 uncultured Prevotella sp. | reverse complement strand
GAAAATAAAACGCTTATTCTTGCCTTTCTGTCACGCAGCGTCTTGCAAAACGATTATTTCTTCAGATAATCTTTGACATCTTCGTTAGGAACCATACGCTCGTCAAAGATATAGGCTCCGGTCTTCGGGCTTTTCACCATCCTGATTACTTTGCTGTAAGAACGGCCTTCTTTCTTCCCTGTCTGCAGGGTTGCAACTACTTTCTTCGCCATCGTTTCGTGGTTTTTACTTGATTTCCTTATGAACGGTCATACGCCTGAGAATGGGGTTGTATTTTTTCAGTTCCAAGCGGTCGGGCGTGTTTTTGCGGTTTTTCGTGGTGATGTACCGAGATGTGCCTGGTAGTCCGCTTTGTTTCATTTCAGTGCATTCAAGTATGACTTGTATTCTGTTGCCTTTGGCTTTTTTTCCTGCCATAGTCTGTCCTCCCTTTTATAAGCTATAACTTTTTTATGTCTTTCTTGTTGCAGTAGCCCTTTTCAATCGCACGGTGTAAGGCCGCCTCAAGTCCCACTTTGTTAACCAATCGCAGGCCTGCAGCCGAAATTTTGAGTCTTATCCAGCAGTCTTCTTCAGGATAGTAGAGTTTCTTCGTAAACAGGTTCACGTGAAATTTGCGCTTGGTACGCAGCTTTGAATGGGATACATGGTTGCCCGTCATGACGTGCTTACCTGTAATTTGACAAATCCTTGACATCGTATCTCTTGTTTTTTATTTTTTGTTGAAAACCTTGTCCGCGAAATCTTTAGCACGGGGACAGTCTTCAGAACCGCAAAGTTAAGTTTTTCTCTAAAAATGCGAACAGTTTCAGCGAAAAACTTGAAGTAGGTGCATTTTTGTCCGAGTACTCTGGCTGTGTATCAGCTTTGGCCGCTGCCAACGGCTTTCGCTTGCGCGGCCAGCAAGTCATGCAGCATTTGCACTGCCGTGAAAGTGGCGATAGAGATGTTCTTGTCCCTTCCGTGATCAAGTTCCAGCTTACGTGTAACGGTTTCTTCCTCGTTGCCTACAGCTATCCATATTGTTCCTACGGGAATTTCGGGCGTACCTCCGCCGGGACCGGCAAAGCCGCTTACAGCGACAGCGTAGTCGGAGCAAAACAGTTTGTTCGCGCCAGCTACAAGCTGTCTCACCACTTCTTCGCATACGGCTGTTTTTTCTTCTATAAGTTGTTTATCAACACCTAATAGCTCTTCTTTCACTTTGTCGGCGTAGCACACAATGCCTCCCAGATAATATTCGGAGCTTCCGGGCGTAGCGGTAAGCACTGTCGCTACTCGTCCCGCTGTACAGCTTTCTGCCGTTGACAAGGTCTTCTTCGATTTCCACAACATCTCGTTAATGTCGCGGCTCATCATTCTTATGTCTAAATTCATGGCTGTGTTGTTTATATCATAACGCGAGAATATGCGGGCTTTCCGACTGGACAGAAGTCCTTGTCAAGATATTTGAAATAGGCTGCAGCAGCTATCATCGCACCGTTGTCAGTCGTGTATCCGGGCTTGGGCAGGAATACATCCCACTCTCCAGCTTTCGCCTTTTCCGTGAAAACTTGGCGAAGGCCTGTGTTGGCGGAAACCCCCCCCGCAGCCGCCACTCGGGTTATCCCGGTGCTTTCCACAGCCGCTTCCATCTTTTTCATCAGAATGTTTACAACGGTATGTTCCAGCGAAGCCGCGAGGTCTTCCTTGTGGCTTTCCACGAAGTCTGGGTCTTGCTTAACGCGGTCACGCAGCTCGTAAAGGAAAGAAGTTTTAAGTCCGCTGAAGCTGTAATTGTAGCCTGGCATATCAGGCTCGCTGAAACGGAAAGCACGAGGGTTGCCCTTGCGGGCGAGTTTGTCGATTGTCGGACCGCCTGGGTATCCGAGTCCCATGACTTTCGAGCATTTGTCGAGGGCTTCGCCTGCCGCGTCATCTATGGTCTGTCCGAGAATTTCCATATCGTTGTAGGCGTTCACTTTTATTATCTGCGAGTTTCCGCCGCTGACAAGAAGGCAGAGGAACGGGAATACGGGGGTGTGCGGCTCTTTTTCTTCTTCGTACGTCTTTATGAAATGCGCAAGCACATGCCCTTGCAAGTGGTTCACTTCGATAAGGGGGATGCCGAGCGAAATGGCGAGGCCTTTCGCAAAAGAAACGCCGACGAGTAAAGACCCCATAAGCCCAGGCCCGAAAGTTACGCCAATGGCGGAAAGTTCTTTCTGTTTCACGCAAGCGCGTTTCAAAGCTTGGTCAACAACTGGTAGTATGTTCTTTTCGTGTGCCCGTGAAGCCAATTCAGGCACAACACCTCCATAAGCCTCATGTACAGCCTGCGAAGCGGTTACGTTGCTAAGCAGATATGCATCCCGCATTACAGCGGCAGACGTGTCATCGCAGCTGGATTCTATTCCAAGTATCGTAATCCTATCTGTTTGTTTTCGCCCCACCATGATATTTTGTACTCGGTGTTTTAATGCGTAAGGATTTCTGGGCCGTGTTCTGTCATGACGAAAGTATGTTCCCATTGGGCACTTGGCAGTCCGTCTTCCGTCAGGACAGTCCAGCCGTCGGCAGAGTCTATGAACACTCGCCAATCACCCATGTTTATCATAGGCTCTATGGTGAACACCATTCCTGGAACGAGCATGATCCCGCGTCCTGGCCTGCGCGCGTAGTGTTCTACGTCGGGTTCCTCATGAAACGCAAGACCTACGCCGTGTCCGCACAGGTCGCGCACAACTGAAAAGCCTGCTGCATGAGCGTGTTGTGTTATGGCATAGCCGATGTCGCTTATAAACCCGTAGGGCTTCGCCGCTTTCATTCCTTTTTCGAGGCATTCGCTGGCATTGTCGACGAGCCGCTGCTTTTCGAGCGTTGTCTTGCCTATTATGAACATCCGTGAAGCGTCGCTGAAATACCCGTCGAGGTTTGTCGATACGTCCACGTTTATTATATCCCCCTCCTTTAGGGTCTCGCGCTCATTTGGAATGCCGTGGCACACCACTTCGTTTATGCTCGTGCAAACGCTTTTTGGAAACCCCTCATAGTTGAGCGGCGCGGGAACAGCACCGTGGCTTATGGTGTAGCCGTAGACTATCCTGTCGATTTCCGCAGTTGTCATCCCAGCTCTAATCTCAGCGGCGACAGCATCGAGAACGCCGGTATTCACAACTCCGCTCCGCCTGATACCCTCTATCTGATCTTCCGTCTTAATCAGACTGCGCGGAGGGACGACCACACCCGACCGTTCGGCTTCCATAACCCGGCATTCCAGTTCGCTTGGCTCTGTCCCTTCGGGGACAGTCCACATTCTTTTCCTCTTTATTCGCATCAGCGCAGTATGCACAGGTTCGCGTGAAAGTGTCAGACCTTAAAATATTATATAAGGTATTGTGATGAAATAGACTCGTTGTTCTCTATCCTGCGTATTGTTTCGGCGAACATCCCGGCCACAGTAAGCTGCTTTACTTTTGCGCAGCGGTCTGCATAAGGGATGCTGTCGGTGAACACCATTTCTTCCAGTGCGGAATCTTGGATGCGGGTGCTTGCCGGGTCAGACATGACGCAATGCGAAGCAATGCCCCTCACCGATTTCGCGCCGTTTTCCCTCATCATGCCAGCGGCTTTTGTGATTGTGCCGGCCGTATCAACTATGTCGTCAACGATTACCACGTCCATGCCGCGTACATCGCCTATGATTTGCATCTCGCCCACCACGTTGGCCTGCTTCCTCGTTTTGTGGCAAAGCACGAGCGGGCAGTCAAAGTATTTGGCGTAAGCGCTGGCGCGTTTCGAGCCGCCCACATCAGGCGCAGCGATACACAGGTTATCAAGTTTCAGCGAAGCGATGTAGGGGAGCATTACCGTGGAGGCGTACAAGTGGTCTACCGGAACATCGAAAAAGCCTTGCTCTTGGTCGGCATGCAAATCCATTGTTACCATTCGGTCTATTCCAGCCACGCTCAGGAGGTCGGCCACGAGTTTCGCGCCAATCGGCACACGAGGCCGGTCTTTGCGATCCTGACGCGCCCAGCCAAAATACGGGATTACGGCTATTATATGGCGTGCCGATGCGCGTTTCGCCGCGTCTATCATGAGAAGAAGTTCCATCAGGTTGTCGGAGTTCGGGAATGTGGACTGCACAAGGAAGATGTCGCGCCCGCGGAGGGATTCTTCGTAGGAAACGGAAAATTCCCCGTCGGCGAACTTCGTGAACAGCAGCTTTCCGAGGGGCTGACCCAGCTCGGCGCAAATCTTTTCCGCCAAGTATTTCGACTTTGTGCCGGAGAAAACCTTGTAAGGCAGTTTGTCGCTCATGGTTGGTTGATGGGTTTTGTATGGGTTGGCAAGTGAGATTTAATCAAATGGTGCGGTTCTTTTCCTCATCCGGCTATCCTCCGCAATCGCCGGAAAGCGTTCAGCGTTTCTTTGTAGTCGGGCGAAGATTTAATGTCGAA
Source organism: uncultured Prevotella sp. (assembly GCA_964560405.1). GTDB lineage: Bacteria > Bacteroidota > Bacteroidia > Bacteroidales > Bacteroidaceae > UBA6398. Next base: position 606 of record CAZLLM010000003.1, on the reverse strand, counting down.
CCTGTTCCATAATGCGCCGAGCACCGCCCCGCCTCCGAAGCCGTAGTCGCGCAGCAACGGGAATGTTTCGGCGCTCACCCCTCCGAGTGCGATGACTTTGCTGTCTATAATTCCGCGGTCTGCAGCCTCGCGCAGCATGTCCGCGCTGAAAGCCGAGCCGTACTCCCTTTTCGATATGCTGGCGAACACCGGGCTGAGAAACACGTACTTCATTTTCTTCTTGTATTGTTCCGCCTCTTTCAATGTGTGGCACGAACATGTTACGCTTCCGCGGTATTTGTCGGGCGGTTCTGGATTGCGGCTGTTCAGATGTATGCCTCCGAGCCCGTATTTCTTGGCGAGGTGGAAATTGTCGTGAACGACTATCTGCTTCCTGCGCTTTTCGTCCGTAAGCGTCAAGAGGCGTTCGAAGAGCGCCGCGTCGCCGCCCGGCTTGCGTATGTGCAGCGTGTCCAGCCCTTCATCGAAGAGAGCGTTCACTATGAGATGCTCTACAACGAAAAACTCCGGCGTGGTTATCACTATCAGTTTCATCCGCGAAGTCTGCAGGAACTATGGCAAAAATACAAAATATCTCCGAAAACTCTGCGTGTCATCGCGAATTAG
>CAZLLM010000002.1:0-14074 GCA_964560405.1 uncultured Prevotella sp. | reverse complement strand
CCTGCTGTTCCGCCGCAAAACGTGGATATGACCCTCTCTCCGAAGCCGAGGGCAATCTGTAATCCTTCGGCGTTGCGAAGCCGCCCGAACAGGAGGCATCCTCCCTGTTGCAGGCGCGGTCTGACAGCAGCTTTCTTCAGATAATGAAGCCTTCGCTTTTACGGCGGCCGCTGAAGGAGGGCTGAGCCAATCCCTTTTCTGGAAAATCATGAACGGAAAGGATGGCAGAACTAATCCTTTTTTTGAAAATCATGAACGGAAGCGAACGCCATAACCTGTCAGACAATCGGATTCTTTTTCGGCAAGTCCGCCCTGCCCGCAGGAAATTCTCTTTGGAGAAACTTTTCGCCTGCGTAATGGCAAGGACTTACCCGCAATGCCACAGCGGAACTGGCGTAAATGCATTCGGAACAATACCGAGACCAATGGCTTCCGATGTGCCGCTTCGCGGCGGGTATTGCCTCTTGTGTATCCTACGCTTGATACGTTTTGAGACGGGGCTGGAAAAACAGCCCTTGAACCGCCGCAAGAACACGCCGCAGGCGGGCGGAAAACACGCTGAAAACCGTGCGTCGCAAACGCCCTTAAACCACAAGGCAGAAAGTCTGAGGGGAAGTGCCGCTCCGAAAATGCACCGTTCCAGCTCGACGGAACGGACGTAAGGCATCCGCTCCCGGAAAATCCCGCTTCATACGCCCGCGGACGCGGATGGCGTGGCGGTGTCTGGAATCTCGGCAAGACCCTGAACTCGCGTAATGCACTCCAAGCGCAGGCACTGCGAATGCTCATGCGAATTATTTCCCGTCTCGGTTTTAAAGAATGGCGTTTCATGGACAAAACCATAAATCGCCTCTTCGCCCTGTGATATGACAGTAGAAAGCGGACTCTTGCAAAAGGGCTTCTGCGGGTTTTCCGCGTCACCTGATGCGGAAACGCGCTTTAGAGCGTATGTCGGCGGACGACGAGCCTATGAGGACTTCGAATTCGCCCGGTTCGACCGTCCACAGGTGGCGGCCGGCGTCGAAATACCCTATGTCGGAGCCGCGCACCTCGATTGACACGCTGACAGTGCTGCCTGGTGCTATTTCAACCTTGCGGAATCCCTTAAGCTCCTTGACGGGGCGGTCGATGCCGGATTTGAGGTCGGAGACATACAGCTGCACCACTTCCTTGCCTTTGCGTCCGCCAGTGTTGGTGACGGGTACGGTTACGGTGTAAACGTCGTCTTCCGTACCTTCAGTGCGGTCAACGGACGCTTTGCCATACTCGAATTGCGTGTAGCTGAGTCCGTGCCCGAAAGGGAATTCGGGTTTCAGATTGTTGCGCTCGGTAAAACGATACCCTACGTAAATCCCCTCGTTGTAAGGTATGTTCCATACTTCGTTCCCTTGCGCATCAACATTCTTGCGGCCTGGATATTCACCGAGTTTATGAGCTCCGCACTGGTCAAGCGAGGCGTAGCAGGTATAGGGCAGTTTGCCGCTGGGGTTGACATCACCAGTGAGAACAGCAGCCAGCGCGTTGCCGGTTTCACTGCCTAAATACCATGCCTGCATGACAGACGCTACTTTGTCAGTCCAAGGCATAGCCACGCTGGTGCCGCTGATGTTTATGACGGCTATATTAGGATTGGCTGCCGCGAGAGCTTCGATAAGCTCATTTTGGTTGTATGGAAGATTGTAAGTCAGCCGGTCGGTGTCTTCGCAGTCTTGATGGGCGCTTTTGTTGAGACCGCCGAAAAACAGCACGACATCCGCCTCGCGAGCCACGCGCAAAGCTTCGCGGCGCAGCTCTTCGGGCGAGCGGGAATCATTCAAGTCCTGTCCCGTTACCACGCCGTTATACTCACCAGTGGGGTCGCCGATGTAACCGCGGGCATACACTATTTCGGCGGCATCGCCGACACGTTTCTTCAAACCGTCAAGCGGTGTTACCTCGTAACGCGCTTTCAGCGATGATGAGCCGCCGCCCACGGTCATCATCTTGATAGCGTTTTCGCCGATGACTGCTATTCTCTTTATGTTGCCGAGTTCGAGCGGCAGAAGATTACCGCGGTTTTGAAGCAATACAACACCCTCTTCCCCAATTTCACGGCAGGCAGCCGCATGGCCGTCTGAACACATGGCGCCAAAAGGCCGGTTGCGATTCATGGCTGTACGCATCGTCAGCCGCAGCACACGGCGCACCTTGTCGTTAAGTACGTCCTCGCTGAAAACGCCGTCCTGGATGCCTTTGAGGTATGGCGCGGCCAGAAAATAGTTGTCGTATGCATTCGATGCGCCGTTAGCCAGTCCGTCTGTCCACGAGCCGAACTCCATATCAAGACCGCCCTTGACAGCTTTCGGCGTGTCGTGAACTGCACCCCAGTCGGAGATGACGGCGCCATCCCATTTCCACTCACCCTTGAGGATGTCGTTCATGAGTATAGGGTTGTAGCTGGCGTGTTCGCCCCTGTACAGGTTGTAGCCGCCCATGAATGACCACGCCCCTCCCTCTGTAGCCGCCGCCTTGAAAGCCGGCAGGTAAATTTCGTAGAGGGTACGGTCGTCAACGATGGGATTTGATGTATGGCGGTTTATTTCGTTGTTGTTTAGCGCGAAATGCTTTACGCAGGCCGCGACACCGTTGCTCTGCACCCCCTTGACGTAAGGCACGACCATTTTTGAGATAAGAAAAGGGTCTTCGCCCATATACTCAAAGTTGCGGCCGTTCAGCGGTGTGCGGCAGATGTTGATGCCGGGGCCAAGAAGCACGCTTTTGTTGCGATAGCGCGCTTCCTCGCCAATGCTTCTGCCGTATAGCAGAGCCATATCGGGATTCCAAGTGGCGGCCAGAGCCGTAAGCGAGGGGAATGCGATGCATGAGTCGTTTGTCCACTTGGCTTGTTCCCATTCATCCCACATTACTTCGGGGCGCACACCCATCGGCCCGTCGGTGCACCACAGTTCCGGGATGCCCAAACGCGGAACGCCAGGAGAGCTGAACTTAGACTGGGCATGTATGATGTTTATCTTTTCGCGCAGAGTCATTCGCGACAGCGCATCTTCCACGCGCTCCTCCAACGGCTTGGAGTCGTCAAGGTAAACAGGTGTGCCGTCATGGAGGCCTGTGCTGCCGGCGAGAGCTACTGCTGGCATCACAAGGGCAAGCCTTAAAAATTCACGGATGGTTTTCATCGGTTTTAACGCAATATATTTTTATATCATCATTTTGTCTCGGCGCTTTCAAAGTGTATTATGCAGTTACTGATGTATGTCCTGTTTAAGGCTGTCGGATGTCCCGTGCAGACATCTGCCTGGAACATCCGACAGTTCTTAGATGAAAGCAATTCGCCTGACAATCACAATAACGGGTTCGTCCTCACAGCCGCGCCATTGTGATGATGCCGTTTTCGATGCCTGCGCTTAGGTCGACGGTAACGCGGTAGGTCGCACCGCTCTCAAGCGTCACACCATCGGCAAGCTCGAAGTTGTCGACATTCTTGAGCAATTCTGAAGTGCCGCCAGCCATCTTCAGCGCGTCCTTTCCGAATTCGCCGCCCCAACCGTTCTGATGGAAGAATTTGAACGAAAGGTAATCAGTGCGGAAGCGGTCGCCGACAACAGAGCCTTTTTCCGGGCCTGCTTTGCCTGTGAATTGATATACGGCGGGTCTGACTTCGGCCATGCAGTAGGCCTTGCCCTCCGTAAAACCAAACTGGCTGTCCTGCGAGGGCGAGCCTACGCCCCAGCCCATCATCCACAGCGCGCCAGTGCCGTCACTCTGCAAAGTCGCCTCCGAACCGTCGGCGTTCACACGCTTGGCGCTGAGTGTGCCACCCGCCTTGTCGAGAGTTATATTGTACCAACCGTCAACGGGCAGGAAAGTTATATCGTAGGCATCCTCATCAAAGAAGAAGTAGTCGGGGTCATAATAAAGGCTTTGGAGGTCGGTGAACTCCCGGAACTCAAGTTTCGAATCCTGCGCAAGGTTTATCACTGCCGAGTAGAGGGTGTTGTCGGCTGTGGTCATTTTCTGTCCGTTCAGGTAGACAGGCTTCTCCTCAAACTGCTGCTCGCCATTGAAGTCTACGGTAAGGACGGCGTTGTGGATACCTTGCGTAAGGTCTACCGTGAATACATACACGCCGTTCTCCTGCAAAGTCTTGCCCTCGTTAAGGTATAGATTGCCGCTGTCGTGGCCGCCTTCGCCCGTACCCACGCCAATAAGGTCTGACTTAGACACGAGGTCATCGCCGGTAAGTTCAATGCCCCAGCCCATCTGTCCGAAGAACTTGAAATTGATGCCATCGACAGACACGGTCTTGCCGCCCACCAGTGTCAGCTGGTAGGTTTTCTCGCTTATAGGAGCCATACAGAGGGCGTTCTCCGTTGTCCAGCCTACGGTATTGGCCAGCGACGGGTGACCCACGCCATCGCCGATTACCCACAGCGCGCCGGTGCCGTCGTCGTTAAGGGTGGCAGGTTCTGTTCCATTGAGCTTGTACACGCGGAAATACAGACGGCGTGTGTCGGCGATGATGTGGTAATTACCTGTATAAGCGTTGAAAGTAAGCGAGCCGTCGTCGTTCTTGGTGAAGAAGTCAGGGTTTATCCACCAGTCGGCAAAGTTGGAAAAACCGTCAGGCACGATTTTGTCGCCCTTTGACAAGCTCATGTCAATGGCAGACGATGTTTCGTCAACAGCTTGGAAAACATTTCCGTTAAACGATAATACAACGAAAGGCGAACCTTCAAAGCTGAAAGTGTTGAACGAAATAGTGTATCGTCCGGGCGTAGAGTTGGAGAACGGTATCATTCCTTCGGCATAAGGCTTGATTTCGTTGTTCTCGTAGCCAAACACAATCTCATTGCCGTTGGGTCCGTAGGCTGGCGCGACAATCACGCCGCGCATCCCGGTCGGGAAACGGTCGGTCATCGAATATTCGTGTTCGCCGGTCTTGTTCATGGTGTACTCCTCGCCAGTCTCTGCACGGAACGTCAGCGACGGATAGTCGGGGTGCGATACAGGCACTTGATAAGTCCGCTCAGTAGTGGTGAAATGGATATTCTGCAATATAAGCCGGAGCGTGGCACGTCCGTCGGGAATATTGGCGTAGTACGGCACATATATTTTCGCTTCGTAGTCTGCGCCGCTCACTTTCGTGCGTATAACCTGCTCGCTCACAATTTCGTCTCCAAAGTAAAGCTCGGCATGGATTGTGGAGAGAGGGACCTCGTTGTCGGTGGCCTTGACTGTGAATGTCAGGCTGTCGCCGAAATACGCCTGCTCAAGGTTGCCAACGACATCCATCACAGGATTGCCTCTTTGTTCATCGTCATCATCACAAGCGGTTGTCATGGTGACCAAAGCCGACATGATTGCGAAAATTCCTGTATATTTCATGATTATGTCAGTTCTTTGTAAGGTTATCATATATTATTTCCAAGTTATCGACATTATACCGTTTGCAGGGACGGTGACGGTAAAGTGGTGCGTGCCGTCATCGACAGTGAAGCGGGTGTCTTCCGAACTTTTGTTGCTGAAAGCCATGCCGTATGTGTTGTCGGAATTGAGAAAGGCGGCATAGGTGAGGCCTGTGGCGGCAAATCCGCTTGTGCCTATACGCACCGCACCAGGTTTGGCGGCATCCGACATATGAGCCATGATGTAGTAGTATGAGTTGCGGGTGATGTTCTTGTAGTCCGCATCAATGTCGACAACGCCGAAAGCGGTCGTCGCTCCCCCGTTGGGGCGGTTGGGGCCGCGCTGTGCGTCAAGCATCAGATTCCACACTATCGATCCGCGGCACCAGCGGTTGACAGGGCCGAGCGTTATTTGCTCCATGTCGTCTGCCAGACGTGCCGTCAGGTTTGCCCCGTCGTTCCAATCGCCAGCGGTTGATTCGGTGAACAGAAGCTCTTTGTCGGGATTGGCGTTATGCACATTGAGCAGCTCGTCCATATTGCCGCCGTAGTTGTGGAAAGCTGCGCCAACAATGTATTTCGAAGCGTCGGCATCTTCGTATATCTTGGTGGGATAGCTCTTCTGGGCGGTCATCTCGGAGTAGTCGTAATTGTGGTCGTAAACATAAATCTTAGTTGCGATGCCCGCTTCCCGGAATTTGGGGCCGAGCGCGTTTTTCACGAAGTCGCGTTCCTCCTCCCAGCCCATGAACATTGATGCAGAGTTGCCGAGGTTCAGAGGTTCGTTCTGCGGGGAGACAGCGTATATGTCAATACCAGAGCCTTTGAAAGCCTGAATCCACTTTACGAAGTATGTGGCGTAGTCTTGATAACAGTCGGGGTTGAGCCGTCCCCCGCCCCACCCGTCATTTCGCATAGGGTGAAGCATATCACTGATTTTCATCCAGCGCGGCGCAGTCCATGGCGCACTGATAATCTTCACAGCCGGGTTTATGGCAAGGATCTCTTTCAATACGGGTATGACGTATTTGTTCTCCTCGTCAGTGAGGGCGAAGTTCTCGATGCCCTGTTCGTCGCAGCATGTGTACTCCGACAGCGAGAAGTCGGAACAGCCTATCGGCACTCGCACATAACTCATGCCGTAACCTTCTGTCGGCGAAAAGGTCTCCATGAGGAAATGCACCCTGTCTTCGGGAGTCATCTTCGAAAGATTGTAGGCTGTCGAACCAGTTATGGCAGCGCCGAAGCCGTCAATACTTTGGAATCTGACATCAGAACTGACACGTATAGTGGAAGGGGCCATATTGTCGGTCGTGCTGAAATCAATCCATGACTCCGTAAGGTCTTTAGCGCGGTTGGATGTCGTTGTGAGCGCCCTGACATCGCCTGTGGACGGCCCATCAGGAGCGACGGGCTGGGAATTGTCATCGTTGTCGCTGCAAGCGGCCATTATGCTGATGGCCAAAATAGTCGCTATACTCATTCTGATATTTTTCATAATGCGTTATTCTTGTTTTTGTTTAGTAGCCGGGATTTTGAACCACGTTGGGGTTGGTGTCGAGAACATCTTGCGGTATAGGCAGCAAGTAGGAATTCTCTGTATAAGGTGTCACGACAGGCAGGCGGCCGCTGTCGTTGCGCTGGGCGGCTTCCATAGCCTCTTCAACAAGATTGAGGCGCACAAGGTCGAACCAGCGCTCTCCCTCGCAGGCGAGTTCGAGACGGCGTTCGTTCACGTATGCTTTGAACAGGTCATCCTTGCTGCTCTTTTCGGCTGCGCTCAGTCTGGCCACGCCGGCGCGGGTGCGGATCTGGTCTATTATGTCCGCAGCTCCCTGCAGATTTACATTGTCTCCGTTTATCAGAGCCTCGGCTTTGAGCAAAAGCAAGTCATCATAACGAAGAAAGAAAACGTTGCTGTATCCTGAACGGACTTTATACATGAAAGCATAGTTGTCCGCGGGGTAATAATTGCTCCAATTGCAAGCGTAGTAAACAACGGTCTGCTCCTTTCGTTTCGTATCGCCGAGTCCGTCGAAAGCAGCCAACAAGTTGCGTGACGGAGTAATCCATTTCGCCCACGTAAAGCTGTAATCCCAATCCTCAAGGCAGCGGCCGTACATCCACGAAGCCCAGTTGCCCGAACCTACGGGATAATGGACTTCCAAAATCGACTCTGCGGTATTCGTATGCAGTGGCGTAGCTTTAAAGCCGTCTTTCACTGGCCCGTCAATGTTGAACAGGTCGCCGTATTCGGCGCAGAGCGCATAGCCGCGTCTGGAGAGTTCGTCAACGTATTGTATTACCTTGTCGTAATCGCGGACCGGCTTTTCGGCATACACCTTGGCCAGGAGAGCGCGGGCGACATCCTTGCTGAAGCGCGTTTTGTCGCTGGTGCCTTCAGGGGCGTACTGCAAACCGTCTTCCAGATCTTTCAGAATGTATTCATAAGCTTCCGCTTCGGTGTTTTGCGCGGGGAAGTAACTTTCGTATGATTCCTCTATGTTCTCCGAAGTGATGTCTTCGGGCACGGTGGTTATGATGGGGATATTGCCCCACATGCGCACCATGCGGAACCAGATGAATGCACGCAGTATCTCAGCCTGCGCCCGCATTGTGTTCACCTCGTCCTGACTGAGCGAGTTGTCGCCTACGGCAGCCACGCCGACTATGAATCGGGTGCACCTCGCCGCCTGCGACATATAGTAATTCCAGTCGCGATTTACGCACAGAGTGGTCCCGTTAAGTTCGTTGGTCGCGGGGTCTACAACCTCCGAGCCTGTGGTGCCCGCATAGGCGTTGTCGCTGTGTACGTCGCCAATGAGCAGGTAATCGAGCTGCAATTGGTTCTGGTTGCCACGGAAGTCCTCATATAAAGCTGTCAGAGCACTCTCGGCATCGGAGCGGTTAGCGTAGAGCACTTTGTTATTGACACTGTCGGTGATTCCTTCTGTCACGTCTGAGTAGTCGCTCACAGGGTCATAGTCAAGGCTGCATGAGCTGACGGCTAACGACAATGCCAGCAGGTTATATATGGTTTTCATGTTATTGCTTTTTGATTAAGTTAGAATTCAACGTTAAGACCGAAAACGAAACTTTTGCAGTGGGGGTATGTGCCCCAGTCAATGCCTTGTACGGAACCGCTGTTGCCCCATTGGTTTACTTCGGGGTCCATGCCCGAATAGCCAGTGATGGTAATCAGGTTGGTGGCCGTGAAATATGGCTGCAATTTGCTTATGCCCAAATTCTTCAGCCACGTTCCGCGGAAGTCGTACGACAGTGATATGTCCTTGACGCGAAGGTAGCTGCCGTCTTCGACAAAGTAGGTTGAGTTACGCATATTCCAGTTAGCTTTCGGCATGTCGGTAATCTGTCCGGGAATGCGCCAGCGGCGGAGCACTTCGGTCGTCTGGTTTTTGCCGTCGTACATTCCTTCTGTTTCCATACGCGATGCGTTGAAGATGTCGTTGCCGTAAGAGCCTTGTATGAATACACTCAGGTTGAAACCTTTGTAGGATAAGGTGTTTGTCATGCCGTATGTGAAGTCCGGGTTAGGGTCGCCGATGTATGTGCGGTCGGAAGACGAAATGCGTCCGTCATTGTTGATATCCTTGTACATCATGAGTCCGGTTTCGGGGTCTACGCCCTGAGCCACGTATCCGTAGAAGCCGCCGAGCGGGCGTCCCGGCTCGTTACGCACAACGGCCTCGTTGACAGTTTCGCTGGTAACAGCGTCAAGGTACACTTTCTGCAATTCAAGCTTGGTGAGCTTATTCTTGTTGAACGACATGTTCATGCTCGTAGTCCACTCGAAACTGCCTGTGAAGTTACGAGACGTGATGCTGAACTCAAAGCCTTTGTTGGTCATCTCTCCCTCGTTGCGCTGTATGGATGTCGCTGCGGCGGAACCAGCGGGCAGGGACACCCACATGAGCATATCCGTCGTCTTCTTGTAGTACCAGTCGGCGCTTAGCTCCAGACGGTTGTTGAGTACGGCGAAATCTACGCCTAAGCCGGTCTGCGTGGTAGTCTCCCAAGTAAGGTCGCGGGTGCGGAGATTGGCTGGGGTGATGGAAGGGACTGCGGTGGCTTTGCCATCTTCAAACCACGGCTCGCGGTTTATGTTGTAGCGCTGCAGATATGCGTAGTCGCCTATGCCGTCCTGGTTGCCGGTCATGCCCCAGCCGCCGCGCAGCTTCAGGTCGTAAATCCACTCGACATCGCGCAGCCACGATTCCGAATTGATCCTCCACGCTGCCGATACGGAGGGGAACGCTTTCCAGCGGTGGTCGGGGTGCAGTTTCGATGAGCCGTCGTAACGGATGTTCGCCGTAACGAGGTATTTCGAATCGAAGTTGTATGACAGTCGCCCGAAATAGGAGAAAAGCCCCCATGTGGAGCCTGCCGTCCCAGTGTTGTCCCACTGTATTTTATTGGCGGCGTTCAGGCTTTGAATGCTGCCGTTGCGGAAATACTGCCCGTATATCCAGCTGTTGGAGTAATTGGAATCGGTCCACGATGTGCCGCCCATTACGCCGAAAGTGTTCTTGCCGAAAGAGAAATTGTAGTTGGCCACATTGTCCCACGTCAGCACGGTGTTGGTGTTACGCCCGTCGTAGGCTTCGCCTCCCTGCTCCCGTCCCCGCGTCGTGGTGTAAGGGTCAAGAAACGTGGTGTTGAGGCCATGACGGCGGTCTAAGGTGAACTTGGTCGAAAACGTGAGGCCGTCGATGATGTTGAAAAGTGCTTCGCCCGAAGCGATGAGCCGGTTCTCGCGGTTGCGGTTGGCTTCCTCCCGCGCTTCGTTTTCCAGAGGGCTCTGCATATTCAGCCCGTAGAAGTTGTTGTAATACTGTCCGGGTTTATCGGGATCCCATACAGGCGCATAAGTCGGCGTGTTCACCACCGCCAGTATTACGCCGCCGCGGTTGCCCACCGTGCCCATTGCTCCGCCGCCGTTAGAGGAGTAGTCGGAATAAACGATGTTTGCCTTGGCTGTGAGCCAGGGGCGCAGCTTGCCTTCTATGTTGGCGCGGAAGTTGTACCGCTGGAAGAACGAGCTTTTCAGTATGCCTTGGTCGCGCTGGTAGCCGCCGGACAGGTAGTAGTTGATTTTGTCCGTGCCCTGCGATATCGAAACCTGATAGGACTGCGTGTTGCCCGTGCGGTAGGTTTCGTCAAACCAGTCGGTCTGGTCGGTAAGCCCGTCGGGCAGTTTGAGAAGGCCTATTTCGTCCATAAGCTCTTTGTACTGCGCCACGTTGAGAACGTCCAGCTTCTTCGCCACCCCGGTAAAGCCAGCCTGTATGTTGAGCGATATCCTTGCGTCGTCCGACTTGCCTTGCCTCGTTGTGATGATGACTACACCGTTGGCACCGCGCGAGCCGTATATGGCCGCCGACGAGGCATCTTTCAATATTTGCATGCTTTCGATGTCGCTTGGCGACAAGAAGTTGACATTGTCCACAGGCACTCCGTCCACAACATACAGGGGGTCGTTGGAGCCGTTGAATGATGTCGTGCCGCGCACGCGCACTGTCATGCCGCCGCCGGGCGCGCCTGTGGGCTGCTGCACGGCCACGCCCGCGGCCTTGCCTTGAATCGCCTGCGCCGCCGACACGATGGGACGGTTGGCGAGGGCATCTTCACCCACAGTAGACACCGCCGTCGTGAGGTCTTTGCGCTTAACAGAGCCGTAGCCTATCACGACCACATCGTTGAGGGCGTAAGGCGACGGCTTCATCTGGACGTTCATCCCGGCTGCCGCCGGATGCTCTTGGGCGTCGTAGCCGATGTACGAGAAGACGAGCGTGGAGCCGTCGGGTACTTTGATGCTGAATTTCCCGTCAACATCACTTGTAACTCCCATGCCGGGGTTTCCCTTGACGACGACGCTTACGCCGAACAGAGGCTCGCCCGCCTCGTCGACAATGAGACCCGAAGCCTCAATGTCGGCTGCAAACGCGCTTGCGCTGAAAGCGAAGGTCATCGCCGGAATGAGAGCAAACTTCAGAAGTTTACACATAGCCTTCATTGTTTTTTTATTTATATTAAAAAATGTTGTTTGTTGTTGTCGTTGCCGTTTCGCGGCTTTCGCAGCCTGTCCGCCGCGATGCTGGCTGTGTATGCAGTATGCAAACTTATGTATAATAACAGAAGACGCAGCTATGCGGTAAATTGCGAAAAAAGATTTTCAAAAGCATGAAAGATTTGATTGCCAGCGATATGTCAATCAAATCAGGCTGTAAAAAAGTAAACTTTTAAGCCTTGACGGGAAAACCGGGCGCAAGCCTGGCTCCGGCAGGCAGGGCAGGTTACGCCCCGCCCATGAACGAACCCAGCGTCCGCACCGCGCCGGCGAATTCCTTTTTCGGTATCTTAGCCTTGCTGCGTACCTTGAAACGGTTGTTGTACACCGTCTGCGCCGAACAGTGCAGGAACTCGGCTATCTTCACGCTGTCGGTGATGCCCAGCCGCACCAGCGCGTATATGCGGAGCTCGGTATTGAGCAGCTCGCCCTCCTTGGGGCGGATCTGATTGTCGTCCTGCAGCAGGTTGTTGAAGTCGTCTATGAAGTTGGGGTATATGTGCAGGAATATGGTGTCAAACATATGGTAGAAGTCCTTGAGCTCGGTTTTCATGTCGAAGCTGGCCGTGTCGTCCGCTATCTCCTTGTATCTCTTGGCCACGGCCTTGTGGTGGATTTTGCTCTTCAGCGATTCCAGCTTCTTGATATAGCTTGAACAGACGGAAAAAACGTAGCCGACGTACTCTTCCTTCACGTAGTTCGACTCGCGCAGCTCTTCGTTTTTTAGGCATAGGTCCGCGTTAAGCTCTTTGAGCTGCCGGTTGGCCGCGTTCAGCCGCTGCTGCGTGGCCGACAGCTCGGCGATGTTGCGGTCGAGGCTCTTGTTGGCTTCGTCCATGCTGCGCCCGTAGTGCCTTAGCTTGACGTTTTGGGCGATGATGACCGCGGTTGAAGCGATAAGCACTACAGCCAGCACGCAGGCTATCCACAGGAAGCGGCGCGTGCGCCCCTGCTGTCTGGAGCTCTTCTCCTGATAGGCCCGGTAAATGGTGTCGAGCGTGCGCGATATGCCCAGCGCCTTGACGCGGTTGGGGTAAGATATGGCCTTGTTGAGGCAGTAGTTTATGTAAGAATAAGCGTGGTCGATGTCGCCTTCGGCGTACATTATCTTGGCAAGGTCTTCGAGCGAGGCTATTTCGGCGTTCACTATGCGCACGTCGGCTGCCGCCGACATGGCCATGTAGCGTTTGAAATTATCCCTGTCGCCCACGCTTTCGTACAGTTTCGCGAGGATGTAGGCCTCCTTGGCGTCCTGGCGCGAGTTGAGCTTCGAGCCGCCTAACTTCTGTCTGAGCTCCTTTATCGTCTGGGCGCACGGCCGGCTCGTGCCCAGCAGATCCCAGCCCTTGTACCACAGGTATTCGGGATGAGAAGGATCTATCACGCTCATTATGGAATCCTTATAGGCGCGCTCCCGCGCATAATAGCCGTTCACGGAGCCTCCGGCGTAATTGCCCAAATGGCTGTATAGAAATATCATCTGCCCGTAGTAAGCCGTCAGGAGGCCGGGGGGCAGCGTCGCGCTGTCGATGGAGCGCATTATGCCGGCCGACTGCTCCAGCAGGCCGGTCGCCGCCAGCAGCCCCGCCTTGTCTATCTTGCTGCTCACCTCCCACTCGCGGTTCCCCGCCTCGCGGGCTACCGCAAGTTTGCCGTCCGCGTATTTCAGGGCCGAGTCGGACTGGTAGGTTACGTAAGCGTCAAAAAGCAGCGAATTGGCCATGTAACGGTCGGTCGCCGACACCGCCCGCTCGCGGCGGCTGCGCAGGTCCGCCAGCCCGTACAGCTTTTCCCGTTCCAGGTCATCGCTGCGTTCAAGCAGCGAATCAAGCATGTCTATACAGGCATCCCGCCCCGCGGGCTTCGGCGCGCACCCCCCCCCATAAGCGGCGAGCAGAAGCAAGGCCAGCGCCGCAGGCGCGAACGCCCGCCCTATTGGCGGTGCGGTGCAGATGGCTGGATGTAGTCTTTTCATTACGCGGACAAGCTCTTGGGAATGTCAGGAAGCGGAACCGGCGGCGTTACGGCGCCCTCCGAGGAAGGCCGCCCGTCCTTGCCCCAAAGTTAGCGATATTCCGGCAATGATGCCGCGCCGCCGGAACCCGCCGTCAGGCCGCCCCCGCGTTTTCGCCTCGGAAACCACCGCAATGCCCTCGTCTTTGGAAATGAAGCAGTCTCGCCTCACCGCCGTAGAGCGAGTTTGTTCTTTTCCTGTGCCGTAATTTCGTATGTATTTTCATGTTGTTCTTCAGCTCGTCGCAGTTTGAACAGACGGATAATCCGTCGCTGGTCGATTAAGGTGTCGGGTGATCCCGTACCGTTCCTGATTATCAGCCCGCGTTCGCCATATCCAATATAAGCGCGAATGTCTGTCATACGAAAACATAGAAGACGGTTTGCCGCTGGAACAGGTCTTTGGTTGTGCAAATAAGAAGCCGAAAACAGATTCGCCCTTTCCGTTTCCTGCCTGCACTGGAATTGTTTCACGGGCGGATGCAGCTTCTGACGGAGGGTTCTGCGGGAGGATGTCCAACTCTCTTATAATCTCATGTCAACTCTCATATAAGACAATTTTGAGACT
>CAZLLM010000001.1:0-20021 GCA_964560405.1 uncultured Prevotella sp. | reverse complement strand
GTCGCAGGCAGGAAGCGAAGCGGGCGACGAGAATGCGGGCTGCGCCGACAATCCCTGCCCTGCCGCCTTCCGCCGTCAGCGCGACGCTTTCCGCCAGTGAGCCTCCGCGTCCGCGAAATGTCGGCGCGCCCGCCCGCAGAACACGGCGGGCGGCGCGGGGAAAACGTCCGCAGACCGGCGCGGGAAACGGGAAGGGGTTGCGCGAGAAAAAGGGAATGGACATGCGGGAACGGTGAGGTGTGCAGAAGGGAAACGGGAAAGATACGGCAGTAAAGCGTAAAGGCACATGCGAAAAGCGTAACGCCGCAGCAAGAAAGCGGAAATGCGCGGATGTGAAACGGAGCGGGTGCGGGCGTGAAACGGGCGGGTGCGGACTGAAAGCGGGAATGCCGCGTACTCCCCGCCTTTCATCTATCGGCAGGTTTCCCTTTCCCCTCCTTTATGCAAGCGCATTGCCTGCGCGAAAAGCGTAACGCCGCAGCAAGAAAGCGGAAATGCGCGGGTGTGAAACGGAGCGGGTGCGGGCGGGAAACGGGAAACGTACAGGCGGGAAACGGGAAGAACGCGGAGAAAGCGGGAGGCGTACGGGCGAGGAACGCGAAGGATGGGAAAGGGAATGGGAGGCGCACGGGCGGGGCATCATACGGAAAAGCCGCGCCGTCAATCGGGATTGACGGCACGGCCGGCTTAAAGTCTTGCTGCGCCCTGTGCGCGGGCGGGGGGCTACCTGCCCTCCACTATCGTGCAGCGGTTGCTGTCGTTGTCGCCGAAAGGCTGTACGGTGTCGCCGTATGAGCTCACTGTCATGCGGCCGGCGGAGACGCCTCTGTCCTGCAAGGCCTTGGCCACTTTCTCGGCGCGGGTCTTGGCGTACATGGCGTTTACGCGGGCGTTACCCGTCCCCTTGTCGGCGTAGCCCTTTACGGTAATCGTCTTGTCGGGGTATTTCCTGCACCACTCCGCGATCTTATCGAGCGTGGCTTCGGGCTTCGGGTCGGACTGGCGTATCACGTAATGGAAGGTTTCCTTGATCGGCTCTTCCTTGACGACGGCGGCCGGCGCCGGCTTCTCTTCCGTCACCGCGGGCTTCGGCTCTTCCCTGACGACAGGCGTGGGCTCTTCTTTCACATACGGCGCGGGGGCGATGGCCTTTTTCAGCGCGGGGGCCTTCTTCCTGCCGAACTTGTACGTAAAGCCGATGAACGCCTGTATCTGCCAGTCGGGCTGGTCGTTGAACTTCAGGTTGTACTGGTCGTTCTTGTAGTTGGCGTCGGCTTCGAGCATGATTGAGAAGCGGTCGGTTACGTTGCATTCCACCTGCGTTCCGAGGCGGCCGTTGAATGTGGCGTGCTTTGAGGAGCAGGATATCGGGCCGTCGTAGCGCGAGTTGTCGAACGCGTTCACGATGTCGTTGAAGCGTCCGTGCTTCCACGTGTAGTTCACGCCGAAGCCCGCGAGCAGGTTCCAGTCCCATGTGCGGTTGACGCGCTTGGGGCTGATGATGTTCGTCATGTTCATCAGCAGGTCGAGGTCGGCTGTAACGGCGTTGAACTTGTATTCCTTGTCGGAGGTGATGAAGTCGTAGCGGTCGGCCTTGAAGCCGCCTTTGTTCTGGTATCCCGTAACGTCCAGGCGCGCGCCGACGAACTGGTTGAAATAGCGTCCGAAGTAAATGCCGTACTGCGGGGTTATGAGGTCGCCGAAGCCGAAATGCGTCAGCGTTACCTGCGCGCCTCCTTTTACGCCCGCGAAGTTATAGGCTTCGCCCGTTTCCTGGGCTGCGGCGGGCGTCCCGAAAAGGAGCGCCGTCGCCGCCGCGATATTAAATATCTTTTTCATGTGGAATACTTAAAAGGTTATACGTTATTGCGGAGTGCAGACGAGCCTGTTGTTGCCCTCGTAGCTCAGGTAGAATTTGAAGTTGTAAGTTCCTGCGGGCAGGTTCAGGTTCGCCCCGTTGTTCTGCGTCAGGTCGTCGAAGTTGTCGCCGCTTCCGTTGCCGCCCCAGCTTGTCGTCCAATCGTGGTTCATGCGCAGCTTGAGGCCGCCTTCCTTGCCGAGCGTCGTCGTCACTTCCCAGCATTTCTCCGCGTTGTTGTAAGTCATGTCCACGTCGCCGGCCCAGTCGTTGAAGTCGCCAGTCATGCTGATGGAGGTAACCTGCGTAAGGGTGTACGTCATCGTGCTGAGGTCAACGTCAATCTTATAGAAGCCTGCCGGGTCAGGGGCGGGGATGTTCAAGCCGCTGCTGTTGTCGGCTATCTTTCCGTCGCCGTCATACTCCCAGTCGCCATCCCAGTTGTCGAAGTTGGGCTTGAACTTGAACTCGCCGTCAAGGTAGTAGAAGCCCTGGTACTTCCCGTCGAAGTTGGGGCCGTAAAGATAATGAGACTCCGCCCATCCGCTTTCGTTGCCGACCTCGTAGATGCCGTCGGAGAAATCAAGGATTTCTATCTTATAGGCGTAGTCCATCATGTTGATGGTAAACCTCACATAGCCGCCGGCTTCCGTAGTGACTTTCCAAGAGCCGTCGTCGCTTAACTCGGTGCGGCGGGCTATTTTGCCTTCCATGCCGTTCTTGCCGTCGCCCTCGGCGCAGCCTAACACATCCGGCCATTCCCCGGACTCGTGGGTCTTGTCGTCGGCGATGGCGAAGTATGTGTCGCCCGCCGCCACGTGGAACATCACTGTGAACACGGGGTCGTCGTAGACGTTCTGCCCGCTGTGGCTGAACGGCATCGTAACGCACATCGGATTCCATTCCGACGGATCGCCGATGAGCCAGTAGCCGCCCTCTGATATGTACGGGGCTACGAGCTTCGCCCTCACCATGAACTGTCCCGAAGAGGCTGTCTTCACGGCGGTCTTGCCGTCGGATATCCAGAGGTCTACCGTAGCGGGCATCTCGCGCTCCGCAGGTGCTTTGCCGTAGTTGGACTCTATGTACGCTTTGAGGTCGGCGGCTGCCACCGTTCCGTCGGCGGCGACAGGCATGGAAGCCGACTCGAGGTTGAGAATATAGCTGCAGTCCGTATAGGCTGTGTCAGTGGAGGTAGGCGGCGTGATGCTGCACACCTTGACGTTTTGTTCCGTCCCTATCTCGGCGAAGTCGATGAGGCCTGCCGGCTGTACGCTGCCGTCGCCAAAGCCGACTGCGGAGGGCTGTGCTGTCTGCTGCGGCGCCGCCCAGTCGGTGTAGTCGTCGGTGCAGGCTGCCAAGGCTGCAACCATTGGCAGGCATATTAATATTTTCTTCAACATTGTCGTTTTGGTTTTTTGTGTTTTACAATGGGATGACAGAGATGTCGCCGGAAATGTCGTTGAACGAAATGCAGTATTTGCCGGTGGTGAGAACGACGTTAGGGCCATTGGTCGTGCCGGTGCCGTAAAGCACAGTGCCGTTGCTGCTGTCGTAGCCCCAGTTCGCGTCCCAAGAGCTTTCTTCTTTCACCTTGAACTCCGCGCTCGCGTCCGTCACATCCAGCACATAGTACCATGCGTGGTTCTCCACGCCCTCTGTATTGTACGGAAGCATCTTTTCTCCCGGATCCGCCCATTCGTTGAAACTGCCGGTGATGCAGATGGAGCTGTAAACCTTGGGCGTGATGTCCTGCTTCTCCAGCTTGGCGGTGTTGTCGGATGTGTTGAGCGTAATGAGATAGTATCCGTCGGCGCTGACGCAGATGTGGCCGCCGTCGCCGCCGCCGTTGCGGTAAATAATCTTGTCGTACTGGCCGTTGTCGCCGGTCATGCCGTAGTCCCAATTGAAGTCGGCAGGCTGTATCTTGAAGCCTGAGCCTTCCACTTCATTATTGTTGTACGCGCCGGTGGTGAAGTAGTTGAGATACCGTATCTCGCCTCCGCCTGTCTTCTTGTCGTACTCGTATCCCGGAATGCAGAACATCGGAAGCGCGTCAACGCCTATCTCGCTGCCCCATTTGCCGCCGAACATATTGCCGACAAGATACCACATGATGACGGAAGCGTCCTTAAGCTCGATGTAGTACGGAACCACATTCAGGCTTACGACATTAGACAAGACCTCGGAGCAGACGCCCATCGAAGCGTCTCTGACATAAGCGCGGATGCGCAAGGACACTTTCAGGTTCTCGGGCACATCTGACGTCCCCTGCCAGCCCTCCAGCATTTCCGCGGCTCTGTCTATCCTTTCTGCGGGTATGTCGACGCTGCACGAAGTGTAGGTCTCACCAATGGCGAAGTAGTCGGCGCCGATGTTCACGGGATCATTCGCGGCGGCGTTCTCGTCGTATTTGCTTTCAAAAGTCCCCTTGACAGAGACCTGGACTTCATAGTTTACCGAAACGGGAGCGTTGCCGGTAGTGAACACCGGCTGCGACCATGTGAGGTTCACGGCAGCGGACTTCTCTAAATCCACATTAGCCTCGCCCACGGCAGGGTTGTTCACGACAAACGTCGCCGGCGTGAGCAGCGTGGGGTTGGAATCCCTGTCGTCGTCGCATGACACCAGTCCCAGCGCCGCGGCAAGGAACATCATTGTATATGAAGATAACTTTTTCATTGTCGTTAGCTTTATGGTTGAATTAATAACCCGGGTTCTGGACGAGGTTCGGGTTGGAGTTCACGTCTTCCGAGGGAATGGCGAAGATGTCGCGGTCGGCGGAGAAGCCTACGCCGTTTTGCGAGCCGCCTTTCCAGTCCCAGAGATAATCGCTGCTGTGGTAGAGGCCGTAGCGCACGAGGTCGGTGCGGCGGAAGCCTTCGTAGTAGAGTTCGCGCGAGCGCTCGTCGAGTATTTGGTTAGTTGTGTACGATGCTGTCTTGACTGCGTGGGCGCGGTCGCGCAATGCGTCGATATACCCAGTCCCTGCGGCAGAGGTGCGGCCGCCGTTCAAACGGGCGTCGGCTTCAGCCGCGATGAGGTAGGCCTCTGCAGAACGCATCAGGAAGTAGTCAGTGTCCACGAACTGCGAGCTGTGGCCTGCGCCGCCTGTGGAATATGTGTTGCGGAACTTGCCCACTGAGTAGCCCGAAGTGAACTCACCCGGCGTCGTAACGACAAGCTCCCGGCTGATGCCGAAGAGCAGGGCGCGGTCGTCGCCGGCTGCCGCGGCCATATCCTTGATGTTGGCTTGCGGGGCGTTGCCGTTAGGGAAGAACTTGGCCACGAACTGCGAGCGGGCGCGGTTGCCAGACCAGTATTCCGTGGTGTTGTAATTTAAGTCTACGTCCATGTCGTCTTTCCATGTGGATGCCATCAGGAAGAGGGAAGTACACCACGATGTGGATTTCAGCCCGTCCTGATAGAGAGGGAGTATCGCCTCCTGCGAAGCTCCGTTCTCGCCGTTGTCTCCCATGAAGAGCATTTGGTAAGCCGACCATCCGTTGACTCCTTGCGTCCACAGCTTATGAGGCCCGTTGATGACTTTCTCGGCATAATCTTTGGCATCCTGCCAGCGGGCGGTGCCGGTATAAACCTCCGCGTTCAAGTATATGCGGGCAAGGAGCAGGTTGGCCGCGTCTTGGTCGGCGCGCCCGTAACCGTCGTCTGTCGACTTGCGGACTGCCGGAGCGAGGAGGAGGTCTTTCACGGCGAGGAGTTCTTCCTCAATCCAGCTGAAGAGTTCGGCGCGCGTTGTCCTCGCGGGCGCCTCGGCTCCGCCAACGACTGTCGTGAACGCCACGTTCCCGAAGCAGTCCATCAGGTAATAATAGTAGAGGGCGCGGAGGAAGCGCACTTCGGCCTCGCGGGTCGCGTCTACGCCGGCGCACACGTCAAGATAATGGTTGCAATAGTTGATGCCGCAATACAGACGGTAGTAGAAGCCCGCCAGCATCGGGTGGTCGGAGCCGTAGGTGTTGTAGTTGAAATCGGGGATTCCCGTGTCGCCCCAAGCGCAAATCGACTCGTCGGTTGTAAGCTCGTTGGCGTTGAAAAGCTGGCGCACGAAGCCGGCCGTGCCGCCGTCAAGCCCGTCAATGTCTACATCGCCGTTAGCGCCGCTGTTGCCCTGCAGCGCCATGTTGGAATAGCACTTGGTGTAGAGGGCTATCTCGTTCACCTCGGAATGGGAGTTCGGGTCGAGAGGCTCTACATCGAGGTAATCGCAAGAACTCATTCCCAGCGTCAGCGCGAGAGCGGAAGCGGGGAGCATATTCTTTATAAATTTGACAGTCATCGTTATTCTTGTTTAATGGTTAGAAATTAAGGTTCAGACCCATAGTGAATGAAATCGGGCGCGGATAGAACGAGGAGCCGCCGATGCCGCCCGACACTTCCGGGTCGAGGCCGTCGTAGCCTGTGATGGTGGCCACGTTGGAGGCCGTCAGATAAATGCGTCCGCCCAGTCCTTCGTACTTGCCGCTCTTGAAGAGGTTGTTGAACGAGTATCCTAACGTGATGTTGTCTATCTTGACGAAAGACGCGTTCTGCACGTAGTAATCGGAAAGGACGCTGTCGAAAGTCTTCCAGCCTTTCCACATAGACTCAGGCGTTGCGTTTTGCAGATAGTTGAACGATGATTCAAAGCGTTTGTCCACGTTCTGATAACCTGCCTGAAAGTCGTTGTACATATAGTTGCCGAAGCTGCCGTGCAGGCTGAAGCCGAAGTCCCAGTTCTTGTATTGCAGCCGGGTGCTGAGTCCCGCCATATAAGGCGCGGCAGGGCTCTTGTATATATAAAGGTCTTCCTCCGTGATTTGGCCGTCGCCGTTGCGGTCTACGTACACGCCCTCAATCGGCTTGCCGTCGCTGCCGTAAACCTGCTGGTAAACGTAGAACGACGCGGCAGGATAGCCCGGAGTGTGCACCTGAACCGTCCTGCCCGTCCCGGAGCCGATGCCGCCTGTCCTTATTTTTGAAGACTCGCCGGTGAGTTCCGTTATCTCGTTCTTGTTGTACGTGAAGTTGGCCGTTACTTCCCACTGCCAGTCAGTGGTCTGTATGGGACGCACGGTGAGCGAGGCTTCAACGCCTTTGTTTTCGAGCGAGCCGATGTTCGAAGTCACTTGATTGCGGAAGTTGGAGCCTGCCGGCACGGACGCGGTGTTTATCAGGTCGGTCGTCTTGCGGTAGTAGTAGTCCACGCTTGCGCTCACACGGTTGCGGAACAAAGAAATGTCAAGGCCGGCGTTGTAGGTTTCCGTAGTTTCCCATTTGAGGTTTTTGTTGTAGGCCTGCGGGCGGGAGAGTATGCCTTCGTCGTTCACGCCGGGAATGATATAGCCGCCGTTGGGGTTGGTTTGAGTGGTGGTCTCGTCATAGTTGGCGAAGTAGTTGTAGTTCCCTATGCCGTCCTGCTGCCCGGTCTTGCCCCATCCGAGGCGGAGTTTCAGTTCGTCCATCCACTTTGCGTTCTTGAGGAAAGACTCTTCGTTGATTTTCCATCCGAGCGCTACGGCAGGGAATGTAGCCCAATGATCGGCAAAACGCGAAGATCCGTCGCGGCGTACAGTGAAAGTGAGCAAATAGCGATCCCAAGCCGTGTAGTTCAAGCGTCCGTAGAACGACTGCAAGCGTGAATGCTGCTTCCAGACGCTGCTCGACGCATTGTATTCGCCGTTAACGTCCGGGTGGATTCTCTGATAGTTTGAATTGCCGGAGTATCGGAGTTCGCTCATCTCGTAACCGGCCATGATATCAATGTGCTGCGTTTCGAGGAAGTCTTTGTAGTACTGTACGTATGCCGTACCGACGAGATTGTGTTTTTTCTCGTATGTCTGGCCTGTGCTTCCGTTATAGAACGCGAGGGGGCTCCAGCGGGCTACATCCGTCTTCTGCGTTCCGTTAGCCCAGTCGCCGGAGAGGTTCACGTGCAGGCGGAGATCTTCGAAACCATGAACTTTGTAGTCGGCCTCTACGTTCACCATATAGTCGTAAGAGTTAGCGCGGTCGTTCTTTCCATTGAGAACGGCCACGGGGTTCTTGACGGCTTCTCTGTTGTACGTGAGGGGGTAGTCCGGGTCGCCGAGAGCTGTACCGTCGCTAACCCATGTGTAGTAACCGTTGAAGTTGTCAAACGCGCTGTCGTCGCTCCTTACCGGTTGTGTCGGGTCGTGGCGCACGGCTGCGCTGATAGCTTCGCCGTCGGCGTAGCGGTTGTGCGTGTACATGAACTTGCCGTTCAGGTTAATCTGCAAATGGTCGTCAAAGAGCGACGGATTCAGGTTCAGGCTGGCAGTCGTGCGCTGGTAGTTGGATGTCTTCACCACACCGTCTTGGTCGGTGAAACCCAAGCTAAGGCGGTAAGGCACGTCCTTCAAGCCGCCGGACACCGTAACGTTGTGATCGGTGGTGAGCGCGGGACGGTAGATTTCGTCCTGCCAGTCGGTGTCGGCATCGCCGAGAAGATTCCACGCATCAGAACCTTCGCCGTAATAATCCCTTACGAAATTGCGGTATTCAGTGGCATCGAGCAAGTCGGGCAGATAGTTCGCAAACGAATAAGAGACACTCCCGTTGTAGGAAACCTGCGGTGCCGATTCCCTGCGGCCTTTCTTGGTGGTGATGATTATTACGCCGTTGGATCCGCGCGAACCGTAGATAGCGGTTGCAGAGGCGTCCTTGAGCACCGTGAACGTCTCAATATCGTTTGGGTTCACCATAGCGAGTCCGTTGGGCGCTCCCTTGACACCTTGGTTATCGATGGCCATTCCGTCAATCACTATTAAAGGGTCGTTGGAGGCGTTCAGCGACGAGCCGCCGCGTATGCGTATCGTCGCGCCGCCGCCCGGTGTGCCTCCGCCTGTCGTCACGTTGACGCCGGCAATCTTGCCTTGCATCATCTCCTGTACAGAAGTGACCAGCGGATGGTTCTTCTCGTCTGGCTTGATGGCAGTGACGCTCCCGGTGAGGTCGCTTTTCTTGGCAACGCCATAGCCGATGACAACAACGCCTTCAAGCGCCTGCGCGTCTTCCTGAAGAACGATTTCCAGTTCTGGCGCGGCGGCGACAGTGATGGTCTGATATCCGATGTAGGAAACTTGCAGTGCCGCACCCTGTTCGGCTTTCAGGGTGAAGTTGCCGTTAAAGTCGGTAACAGCGGCTCCGCTTTCCTGCCCCGCAATCCTTACGGCGGCGCCGATGAGATCCTCACCGGCAGCGTCTTTCACATGGCCATTGACAGTAATCTGCTGCGCAAAGGCCCCTGATGTCAGAAACAGGCCAAACATTATGGCCAAGCTCCTAAACGAGATTCTAATGTTTAGCTTCATCTTTTGAGTTTAATTTAATTTGTTGAAATCTCTTCGGAACAAATCAAAATATTTCCGATGTATTTTCAAAACATTCTCATATAATTTGCCCCGTGCGATATATGCAATCGTTTACATTGAAAAGATGCTGGTAACAAGCCGGGAAAACCGCGCATTTCTCGCTTTATAAAGTAGGTTTGTGAAAGAAAGCCGCCCACCTTGACCATGCCCGGAAACACAGTGCTGACAATGAAAGACATCGCACGGGAATTCAGAGTTTCTGTCGCCACCGTGTCAAGGGCGCTCAGCAACTCGCCGCATATAAGCGAGAAAAGGCGCAGGGAAATACAGATGTACGCCAACGAACACGACTTTGTGCCAAACTCTATAGCCGAATCGCTGCGGCTTTCGAAAGTGAAGCCCCCGAAAATAATAGGAGTGATTCTGCCGGAAATCGTCCATTATTATTTTATGACTATATTCGCTGGTATAGAAGAGGAGGCGCAGAACCGCGGATACCGGGTAATGGTGGCGCAAAGCGACGAGAAATACGAGAGAGAAGTGAGCATCTGCAAGTCGTTCTACGAAAACAAGGTATGCGGCATTATCGTGTCGCAGGCAAAGGACACGCGAGACTACCGACACTTCCAAAGACTCATAGACAGTAGCGTGCCGCTCGTGTTCTACGACCGCATTTGTACCGGAGTGAGAGCCAGCCGCGTCGTGGTGGACGACTATCGTGGTGCGTACAACGCCGTGAGCTATATGATAGAGAGCGGCTGCCGCCGGATAGCCTTTTTCGGCTCGCCCATGTCGCTTGAAATAAGCAAGAACAGGTACAACGGCTATGAGAACGCACTCCTCGAACACGGTCTGCCTGTTGATGAACGCTACATCAGGCTGTGCGACAACCGCACCGATGCCGAAAGGATAACTCCAGAGCTCCTGACGATGAAAGAACGGCCTGACGGCTTCTTCGCCGTAAACGACGATACGGCTATCGGCATTCTCTACACCGTGAAGAACTGCGGAATGCGAGTTCCCGAAGACGTGAGCATTTGCGGCTTTACCAACAGCGACCGCGCCACTGCCTGCGACCCTATGCTCACCACCGTGGAGCAGCGCGGACGCAAAGTGGGAAACGAAGTCGCCGACATACTTATCAACAAAGTGGAAGGCATCTCTCCAAGGGATAAAGTGGAGCGGCGGATAGTAAATACGCGCCTCGTGGTGAGAGGCACCACTCGTCCGCCGCGAAAACCGTCCTATAATAATTTACAAACCGCAAGATAATCATGAGACAAAAACCCGATTTGCCGTTCTGGAAATTGTGGAACCTTAGTTTCGGGTTCTTCGGCGTACAAATCGCCTATGCTCTGCAAAGCGCAAATATTTCGAGAATTTTCGCCACTTTGGGAGCCGACCCGCACTCGCTAAGCTATTTTTGGATACTCCCCCCCCTGATGGGGATACTTGTGCAGCCCATAGTGGGAACGGCGAGCGACCGCACATGGTGCCGTTTCGGAAGGCGCATACCTTATTTATTTATAGGTGCGCTCGTGGCAGTGTTTGTGATGTGCATGTTGCCCAACGCCGGAAGTCTTGGCATGACGGCCAGTGCCGCGATGATTTTCGGTCTCGCCGCGCTAATGTTCCTTGACACAAGCATCAATATGGCAATGCAGCCGTTTAAGATGCTCGTGGGAGATATGGTGAACGAGAGGCAGAAGACAAAGGCTTACTCCATCCAGTCATTTCTTTGCAATGCAGGCAGCGTTGCGGGATTCGTATTTCCATTTCTGCTTACCGCCGCGGGAATCGCCAACGTCGCCGAACCAGGCGTCGTACCCGACAGCGTTATATGGTCATTCTACCTTGGCGCGGCAATTCTGATATTGTGCGTTGTCTACACATCTGCAAAGGTTAAGGAATGGGGTCCGGAAGAATACGCCGCCTATAACGGCGGAAAGACAGAGGAAGGCGGCAACTGGATAACACTGCTCACTAACGCCCCCTCTACGTTCTGGAAAGTGGGAGTCGTGCAGTTCTTTTGCTGGGCTGCATTCATGTATATGTGGACATATACCAACGGCACGGTGTCGCAATGCGTGTGGAACACTACCGATGCCACTTCCTCGGGCTACCAAGAGGCAGGCAACTGGGTAGGCGTATGTTATGCCGTACAAGCTATAGGGTCGGTGGTGTGGGCTACGGTGCTGCCGCAGTTTAAGAAAGTGAAAACGGCATACGCACTGAGCTTAGTATTAGGCGGCATAGGCTTCGCGTCCATGCCTTTCGTCCACGACAAGTTCATATTGTTCGTGCCTTTCCTGCTCATAGGATGCGCGTGGGCGGCTATGCTCGCCATGCCTTTCGCCATAGTGACAAACGCCTTGCAGGGTTATGGGCATATGGGTGCCTATCTTGGACTGTTCAACGGCACTATATGCCTGCCGCAAATCATAGCGGCGGCACTTGGCGGGACTGTACTGTCACTCACAGGCAGCAATCAAGGCAGCATGATGATTGTAGCCGGAATATTGCTCACAATAGGAGCTGTTTTCGTAAGGCTGATACGTGTGAAAAACACGGAAAAGGCAGACGACAGCCGCTCTGCTTTCAAAAAAGACCGACCGTCTTGAGTTGGAACGTAATGTCTCTAACTTCAAAATACAAAGGTTATAATCAATAAAGATTCCCGTCGTATTCCTGAACGCGCTACGTGAACGCCAGGTTCATTGGCAGACATAAAAACAAACATGGGAATATTATTCAACATCTCATACAACACAAACCCCGGAGAGTGTCTTGCGGTTAATATTCCGCATAACGACGGCACAATGGAACGTCTTTACATGAAATCGTGCGACGGCAGCAACCACGTGGCCTACTTCGATGCAACCCCGCAAGAGGCCTGCTGCATGAAGTATTTCTACAGTGTGGAGCAAGACCGGAAAGAAGTGCGGCACGAATGGCGCGTTGTGCCGCATATGGCGGAATGGGACGGCAAAGCCGCAAGACTCATGACGCTTTTCGACCGCTGGATTGACTTGCCCGATGATGCCTTCAAATACAGCAGTGCCTTTACAGAGTGCGTATGCAAGAGAAACAGCATCCCCGCACAGCAGAAAGACTACGCCAAAACACTGTGCCTGACAGTGCGCTGCCCGCAGCTCCGCAGCGGCATGAGGCTGGCATTGACCGGCGATGCGCAGGTTTTGGGCGGCTGGGACGTAAACAAGACAATGCCGATGACGGAACGGCAGCCCAATGAATGGGTGGTATGCCTTGACGCGGAGAAACTGCCAAAAACAGACATCAGCTTCAAGTTCGTGGCACTGGACGACTCTCGATGCCTGTGGGAAACAGGCGGCAACCGCCGCTTGGAAGTGCCTTCCATGAACCTGGGTGACAAGGTATGTTTGCAGCTCGACCAGGCTTTCATAGAACTGAGCGACTGGAAAGGAGCGGGAACCGTTATCCCTGTGTTTTCGTTGCGCAGCGAAGGCTCATTCGGTGTAGGCGACTTCGGCGATCTGACACGCATGACAGACTGGGTGGCGAAAACTGGTCAGCACGTGCTGCAGCTGCTGCCAATAAACGACACAGGCATAACGCACACTTGGATTGATTCCTATCCCTACAACAGCATCAGCATATACGCCCTTCACCCGCAGTACACCGACCTGCGGCAGCTGCCGCCTCTGAAAGACAATACCCGCCGTCTGCACTATGAATCTCTGCGCCAAGAGCTGAACGCTCTGCCGCAAATCGACTACGAGCGCGTGAACAGTGCGAAAATCGAATATCTCAGGGAATTATTCAAACAAGAAGAAGCGTCCATATTGAACAGCAAAGATTTCAAGGCGTTCTTTGAAGCGAACAAGGATTGGCTCGTGCCTTACGCCGCATTCTGCCACTGCCGCGATCTCTACGGCACAGCCGACTTCTCACGTTGGCCCAACCTCCGCGTTTTTGGAGAGGAAGAACGAGAAGATATGTCGGAAGCCGACAAGCCGACATACGAAGAAGCGTCGTTTTGGTATTTCGTCCAGTTTAATCTCGACCGACAAATGCAGGCTGCGCACAAATACGCCCGTCAGTGCAACGTAGTTCTCAAGGGCGACATCCCTATCGGCATCAGCCGCAACGGAGTGGAAGCGTGGGTGGAACCGGGATATTTCAACCTTGACGAGCAGGCGGGCGCGCCGCCCGACGCTTTTTCCGCTAACGGACAGAACTGGGGCTTCCCTACCTACAACTGGGACGCGCTGACCGCTGACGACTGCTCGTGGTGGGTGCAACGCTTTCGCAAGATGGCCGAATATTTCGACGCTTTCCGCATAGACCACGTGTTAGGCTTCTTCCGCATTTGGGAAATCCCGTCAGATGCCGTACACGGGCTGCTCGGACATTTCTCTCCCGCCCTTGGCTTGACCGTAGCCGAAATAGAAAGTTACGGACTGCCATTCCGCGAAGAACTCTTCACCCGCCCCTACATAACCGGCTGGGTTCTGCGCCGTTTGTTTGGCGACAAGACCGATGAGATATGTGCAAAATACCTCGAAAGACTTGACGAAGAACACTATAAATTGAAAAGGCAGTTCAGCACACAGCGCAAGATTGAAGCATATTTCAAGAAAATAGAACAAACACCTGACAATGAACGGCTGCGTGACGGATTGTATGCTCTTGTAAGCGACGTGCTTTTTCTGCGAGACCGCAAAACGCCAGGTCTCTTCCACCCGCGTATAAGCGTGCAAAGCGACTTCATCTACGAAAGCCTGCCGGACTTCGAAAAACAAGCGTTCAACCGCCTGTACGATGACTACTTCTACCGCCGTAACGAAGATTACTGGTATCGCGAGGCTATGAAAAAACTGCCGCGTCTTGCAGAAGCCACACGTATGCTGGCCTGCGCCGAAGACCTCGGCATGGTGCCTCGTTGCGTGCCGCGTGCAATGGACGAACTGAAAATCCTAAGCCTTGAGATACAGTCAATGCCGAAAGACGGCCGTGTGCGTTTCGGATGCCTTGAAAGAAACCCGTACCGCTCCGTATGCACAATTTCCACACACGACATGCCAACGCTGCGGCAATGGTGGGATGAAGACGAAGAACAAACGAGAACTTACTACAATACCGTACTGCAACACAGCGGTGAGGCACCGCACCCTCTGCCAGGACAACTTGCGCGTGAAATTGTCCGACAGCATCTCGCCAGCCCGTCCATGCTCTGCCTGCTCTCGCTTCAAGACTGGCTTGCCACAGACGAAAGCCTTCGCCTCCCCGAGAAGGATGCCGAGCGCATAAACGTGCCTGCAAACCCGCGCCACTATTGGCGCTACCGAATGCACCTGACTATAGAGAGGCTGCTTGCCGAGGACGCTTTCAACAAAGACATTCGCAAGATGATTGAAGAGAACGGAAGATAAACGCGCCTCAGAAAAACAAATAACCTTCATAAAGCATATACAAGAGGTATCACAATGAATAGACTGACATTTTCCGCATCGCTTCTGCTTCCCGCTTTGCTGACGGCGCAGACTGTGTCGTCGCCCGACGGCAACGTGACAGTAGAATTTCTGCTTGACGGCGGACGACCTGCCTATCAAATGAATTACAAACAGAAATCTGTGGTGAAGAAAAGCTATCTCGGACTGCAACTGGCTAAGGACAAGCACGCCAGCAAAGGCCTGCAAGAAACCGACCTCATGGACGGCTTCAACATAGCCGACACGCGGACTTCTGCGTTTGACGAAACATGGAGACCCGTGTGGGGCGAAACCGCCGCCATTCGCAACCATTACAACGAACTGGCAGTGACCCTGAATCAGCCATCCAGCGGACGCGATATCATAATACGTTTCCGCGTCTACGATGACGGCATGGGCTTGCGCTATGAGTTTCCGCAGCAAAAAGAGTTGAACTACTTCATTATAAAAGAGGAGAGAACGCAGTTCGCCATGACTGGCGACCACACGGCGTGGTGGATTCCGGGCGACTACGACACGCAAGAGCAGGAAACGCAGGAAACTAAACTGTCGGGCATTCGCGCGCAGTTCAACAAAGCCGTGAACTGGAACAACTCGTCAGTAGCCGTTTTCTCGCCGACAGGCGTACAGACCGCACTGCAAATGAAGACCGAAGACGGACTTTACATCAACATTCACGAAGCGGCCTGCGTGAACTACGCTACGATGCACCTCGAACTCAACGACACGACAATGACATTTGTAAGCCACCTTACCCCTGATGCCACAGGTTTGAAAGGTTTTATGCAAACGCCCTGCCAATCGCCTTGGCGCACCGTAATGGTGAGCGACGACGCTCGTGATATGCTTTCGAGCAACCTTATACTCAACCTGAACGAGCCTTGCAAGATAGCCGACACGAGCTGGATACACCCAACGAAATATTGCGGCGTGTGGTGGGAGATGATTGTGGGCAAAAGCCAATGGAGCTACACATGGGATGTCCCCTCCGTAAATATAGGGACTACCGACTACACCAAAGTCAAGCCGCACGGGCTTCACGGCGCAACGACGGAAAAAGTGAAACGCTACATAGACTTCGCCGCCGAGAACGGCCTTGACGAAGTTCTCGTCGAAGGGTGGAACATAGGATGGGAAGACTGGGCGAATATGTGGAAGAGCGACGTTTTCGACTTCGTTACGCCTTATCCCGACTTCGATATCAAAGGGCTTAACGAATACGCGCACTCCAAAGGCGTGAAAATAATGATGCACCACGAAACGTCGTCAAGCGTCACCAATTACGAGCGCCATCTGGAAGCTGCTCTCAGCCTTATGAACGAATACGGATACGACGCGGTGAAGACGGGTTATGTGGGCGACATCATCCCCCGCGGCGACCATCACTACTCACAGGCAATGAACAACCACTACCTGTACATGATTCAAGAGGCGGCCAAGCGCCATATAATGGTGAACGGACATGAAGCCGTCCGGCCTACCGGCCTTTGCCGCACATGGCCTAACCTCGTAGGCAACGAGAGCGCACGCGGAACGGAATACGAGGCTTTCGGCGGGAACAAGCCGAGCCACACCGTAATACTGCCTTTCACGCGGCTGCAAGGCGGCCCTATGGACTATACGCCGGGCATACTCGAAACACAGCTTTCCACATGGAGCGACAACAAGAACTTCGTGCATACCACGCTCGCCGGTCAGCTCGCCTTGTACGTTACGATGTACAGCCCGCTGCAAATGGCGGCAGACCTTCCCGAAAACTACATGAAATATGCCGACGCATTCGCGTTCATCCGCGATGTGGCCTGCGACTGGGACGACTCGCGCTACCTTGAAGCCGAGCCGGCGCGTTACATAACCGTCGCACGCAAGGCCAAAGGCACTAACAACTGGTTCATCGGCGGCAAGTGCAACGAGGACGGCCACAGCTCCGTGATAAAGCTCGATTTCCTCGACAAGGGAGCAAAGTACGAATGCGTGGTTTACGGCGACGCCCCCTCCGCGCATTACGAAACGAATCCCAAAGCCTACCGCATTTCGAAGACGACCGTTAAAGCGGGCGAAGTGCTGAAACTGGACATGGCTCCCGGCGGAGGCTTCGCCGTTTCATTGAAACAGCTCTGACATCCTACATTTTGAACGGGCGGAGCGGGCTTTCCGCAACCACAGCCGG
Organism: uncultured Prevotella sp.; assembly: GCA_964560405.1. Classification (GTDB taxonomy): domain Bacteria; phylum Bacteroidota; class Bacteroidia; order Bacteroidales; family Bacteroidaceae; genus UBA6398. The sequence continues at coordinate 3,185 of CAZLLM010000001.1, read as the reverse complement.
CGCATACGCGGATATGGCGTGGCATATTTTCGGAAATTCCGTGCCTCCCCGTTCAAAGCGGAAAGGCCAAGTCCGCCTGCCCGGACGTTTCCGCCGGAACGCGAGGAGGGTGCAAGCGGGAGGAAGCGTCATTTTTTAAGCCGCCGGATTGTTACGCGCACGTATGTTGTGCGCCCGCCGATGCTTCCCTCCGCGTTTTTAATCAGGCCGGGTACGGAAGTCGCGGGACGGGTGGAGCGGAACAGCTCTTTGTCCCGCTCCTTTTCAATGTTTCCGAACACTAAGTTTCTGCCGTCCTTGTCCTTGCGGAATTCCACTATCTCGAATTGTTCGGGGCAGTACTTGTCGAGGAATGTGACGGGCACGCCCATGACGCCGCCGTAGTCAGACGGTATGCCGGCGGTCGTGTCCACGTTGATAGCGTCATAATTGTCGTACTTGGGGTACATCGCACAGGACGGCCTCCCGTCTTTCCGCGCCGGCGCGGAAATGTTCCGCAGCATGGCCGGCAGGCGCATCGGCACATGCCGCAGGCTGTGCTCCACGTTGGTGAACCAGCAGGAGCTGCCCACCCTCGCGCAGTTCCCGGCGTAGCCCAGCCGCACGGCGTTCCGCACGGCTTTCTCGTTCACGGCTGCCCCGTCGGGAAAGCCGAACACCATGTCGCGGGCATTGCCCGTCGCGCCGAGCCACACTTTGTTCTCCATAATCAGAGGAAACACTTCCTTGTAAGTCAAGGCGTTTCTGCTGCCTATGATTGCGAACTTCCTGCCGTCCCCCTCCATTGTCCACGCAAGGAACTCCCTGAACAGCGAAAAGGGCGGGTTGGTGATTATGAAGTCGGCCTCGTCGCGCAGCGATGTTACCTCCGCGCTGCGGAAGTCGCCGCCGCCGTCAAGATACTCCCAATGCAGGTCGCGGAAGCCGGTACGCCCGCCGCCCGAGAAGCCGTGTTCGAGAACGAGGGCTTTGCCCCGCGTCCGGGCCTCTTCGGGAACGGGCTGCGGCGGGTTCAGATCCCACAGCGTCGGCGGCTGCGGCGGTCGCGTCTTCTCGCTTTCAGGAGCGCGGCTCGTGGAAATTAGCTTTTTCAGTCCGAGCTCCCCGAACCGCCGGGCGAAGAAGAGTGTGAAGTTGCTCCATTCCGGGTCGTCGCAAGGCAGCAGCACCGTCTTGCCGCGGAACACGTCGGGGTCGTAATCGAGATAAGCACTCATCTCGCGCTCGATGTCATTATACTGCGTGCGGAACTCGTCGTTCCTCGCCGCCTTCGCCTTCTTAAGACCTCCGCCTGCCATATCCTGCCGCTTATGTTTCCCGTTTTCCGGAAGATATGGCGGACGCGGTCTCCGCGGACGGCATACCTCCCGGCTTGTCATATTCCGATGCCTCCGCAAAGTTACCGTTTTCCGCAGCATTACGGCGCTCCCGCCCCGTGCGTGTCCCCGTCCGCGCCGCGCCCCGCCCGCCAACCGCCGCCGCAGGGCGCGCCGCCGCGGCGCGGAGGCATTGCGGCCGCACATTTCTCGTTACAGGCCTTTTTGTGTAGATTTGCAGATATTAAAACATTCAATCATGGAAACTTCGGACACAGAACTGATACTGATAAGAATTACGGGCGTAGACCGGCCGGGCCTGACTTCCTCGGTAATGGAAATCCTCGCGCGCTATGACATGACGGTGCTTGACATCGGACAGGCCGACATACACAACACGCTGACGCTCGGACTGCTCGTCCGCTCCGCAAAGGAATACTCAGGACACGTGATGCGCGACCTTCTCTTCAAAGCATCCGAGCTCGGTGTGAACATCGGCTTCTCGCCGGTCAGGAAAGACGAGTACGCGGAATGGGTCGGCATGCAGGGCATGAACCGCTACATACTGACCCTGCTGGGGCGGAAGCTGTCGGCGCTGCAAATACAGACCGTAACCTCCGTGCTGGCAGAACAAGGGCTCAACATCGACGCCATAAAGCGCCTCACGGGGCGCATCCCCCTCGACGAGCAGAGGGGCAACATCCGCGCCTGCATAGAGTTCTCCGTAAGAGGCACACCGAAAGACCGGCAGGCCATGCAGTCGGAGCTGCTGCGGCTGTCGGGCGAGCTGGGGATGGACTTCTCGTTCCAGCTCGACAACATGTACCGCCGCATGCGCCGCCTCATCTGCTTCGACATGGACTCCACTCTTATCGAAACGGAAGTGATTGACGAGCTGGCCGACCGGGCAGGCGTGGGCGCGCAGGTGAGAGCCATCACAGAACGCGCCATGCGCGGCGAAATCGACTTCAAGGAAAGCTTCACCGAAAGGGTGGCGTTGCTGAAAGGCCTCGACGTGTCCGTGATGGAAGACATCGCCCGCAGCCTCCCCATCACGGAGGGCGTGGACCGCCTGATGTTCGTGCTGAAACAGTACGGCTACAAAATCGCCATCCTCTCCGGCGGCTTCACGTATTTCGGCAACTACCTCAAAAACAAATACGGCATGGACTACGTCTACGCCAACGAGCTGGAAATCGCGGACGGGAAGCTCACAGGCCGCTGCGTGGGCGAGATCGTAGACGGGCGCCGCAAGGCCGAGCTCCTGAAAATCATCGCCCAGGTGGAGCGCGTGAACCTCGCGCAGACTATCGCCGTAGGCGACGGCGCCAACGACCTCCCGATGCTCTCCGAAGCAGGATTGGGGATAGCCTTCCACGCCAAGCCGCGCGTGGCAGCCAACGCCGAACAGTCCATCAACACCATCGGGCTCGACGGAGTGCTTTACTTCTTGGGCTTCAAGGATTCCTATCTGGAGGAAAGAGGAAAGCTCTGACCCGGAAGGCGCCCCGCACGAGCCGCCCGCACTTGACGGAGTGCTTTACTTCTTGGGCTTCAAGGATTTTTATCTGGAGGAAAGAGGGAAGATTTGACCCGGAAAGCACCCTGCACAAGCCGCCCGCACTTGACGGAGTGCTTTATTTCTTGGGCTTCAAGGATTCCTAATCTGGAGGAAAGAGGGAAGTTCTGACCCGGAAAGCGCCCCGCACTAGCCGCCCGCACCGCCCTTTGCTGACCAAAGCGCATCCGGTGGAAACGCAAGATGAAGCCTTAGAAACGGAATCCCCCCGCCCGTCGCCCGCCGTCCGTTTGCAGGCTCCCCTTTCCCGCTTTGCGCACCGCCCCGCCGCCTTATTCTGCCGCCCTCGC